>JBLIKG010000085.1:0-8611 GCA_047636255.1 Roseivirga sp.
AAAGCGTGATCATAGGAAATTAGGTCAAGAATTAGAGCTGTTTACTTTTTCTCAGAAGGTAGGCCTGGGTTTACCACTTTGGTTACCAAAAGGAGCCAAGTTGAGAGAACGCCTAGAGACCTTTATGCGAAAGGCCCAAGTAAAAGCGGGTTACGACCCAGTTATAACTCCTCATATTGGACATAAGAACCTGTACATTACTTCGGGGCACTATGAAAAATATGGCGCAGATTCATTTCAGTCAATAAAAACGCCTAATGAAGGAGAAGAGTTCTTGCTAAAACCAATGAACTGTCCTCATCATTGTGAGATATACAAATCAAGACCAAGGTCATATAAAGAATTGCCAGTTCGATTGGCTGAATTTGGTACTGTATATCGTTACGAGCAAAGTGGTGAGTTACATGGATTAACCAGAGTAAGGGGTTTTACTCAAGATGATGCCCATATATTCTGTACCGAAGATCAAGTGAAAGAGGAATTCATTAAGGTAATTGATTTGGTGCTTTATGTTTTTAAATCCCTAGGTTTTGAAAATTTTACCGCTCAAATCTCATTGCGTGATCCAGAGAATAAGCAGAAATACATTGGTACCGATGAGGCTTGGCATAAAGCAGAATCGGCCATTATTGAGGCTGCTGCAGAAAAGAACTTAATTACTGTAACTGAATTAGGAGAAGCCGCATTTTATGGCCCTAAGTTGGACTTTATGGTAAAGGATGCACTAGGTAGAAAATGGCAGCTTGGAACTATTCAGGTAGATTATAACTTACCAGAGCGTTTCGAACTTGAATATACTGGTGCCGATAATCAAAAGCATAGGCCAGTAATGATCCATAGAGCGCCATTTGGCTCTCTAGAAAGGTTCGTAGCAGTTTTAATTGAGCATTGTGCTGGTGATTTTCCATTGTGGTTAACGCCAGATCAAGTAGCTATTTTGCCAATTTCAGAGAAATATGGAGAATATGCTCAGCAGGTGTATAAGCATTTAGAATCTGAAGATATTACTGGATTCGTGGACAATCGAGATGAAAAAATCGGTAGAAAAATCCGTGATGCAGAAGTGAAAAAAATTCCTCTTATGCTTATTGTAGGAGACAAAGAACAAGAGAATAATCAAGTATCGGTAAGAAGACACGGAGAGGGAGACCTTGGAAGTATGTCGATTGAGGAGTTTATGGCTTTCTTTACTAAGGAGAAGGCTAAATCACTTAATCTTTAATATTTAATTTGCTTCGAAGAGCTTATTGATAATTAGAAAATTATACCGATATTTGCACACATTTTTAACAAAACAAGGAGGTTAACATCGCAAAAATGAGGAGAAAATACCCACCGAGAGGTAGGGTAGAAGAGCCATACAAAGTCAACGAGAAAATCATGGCCTCGAAAGTTCGTGTAGTTGGCGAGAATGTTGAAGTAGATGTCTATGAAATAGACAAGGCACTTCAAATGGCTAGGGATCAGGGGCTTGATCTTGTTGAGATTTCTCCAACTGCGGACCCGCCCGTTTGTAAGATTGTAGATTACTCTAAGTTTAAGTACGATCAGAAGAAGAAGCAAAAGGAGATTAAAGCCAAAGCTTCCAAAACTGTAATTAAGGAAATCAGATTCGGTCCAAATACGGATGATCATGATTTTAACTTCAAACTTAATCATGCAATTGGTTTCCTTAAAGAAGGATCAAAAGTGAAAGCTTACGTTCACTTTAGAGGAAGAACAATTGTTTATAAGGAAAGAGGGGAGATTTTATTACTTAGATTTGCCCAGGCTTTAGAAGAGTATGCTAAGGTGGAACAAATGCCGAAGCTAGAAGGTAAAAGGATGTTCCTTTACTTGACTCCTAAAGCGATTAAAAAGTAGTACCAGTTTTTATTAAATACATTTAAAATGCCTAAAGCAAAAACTAAATCAGGAGCTAAAAAGCGTTTCAAATTGACAGGAACAGGCAAGATTAAAAGAAAGCATGCTTTCAAAAGCCATATCCTAACCAAGAAAGAAACGAAGCAAAAGCGTAATCTTACCGACATGACTTTAGTACACAAGTCTGACATTAAGAACGTTAAAGCTATGCTAAACATTTAAAGCAGAATCGGTTAAATTGTTTCACCCGATGTTTGGTTATAAGCACTTGAGTTAAATCAAGACACCAAAGGTCAAAAAATTATAACTATGCCAAGATCAGTAAACGCGGTAGCGTCAAGAGCAAAAAGAAAAAGAATACTGAAATTAGCCAAGGGCTATTTCGGTAGAAAAAAGAATGTATGGACAGTAGCGAAGAACCAAATTGAAAAAGGTCTTCAGTTTGCATACAGAGACAGAAAAGCAAAGAAAAGAGAGTTTAGAAGACTTTGGATTCAAAGAATCAATGCAGGTGCAAGGCTTCATGGAATGTCTTATTCTCAGTTAATGGGAGCTTTAGGCAAGTCAGGCATCGAATTAAACCGTAAGGTACTTGCAGATTTAGCGATGAACCACCCAGAAGCATTTACTGCTGTGGTGAACAAAGTGAAATAAGCTTTTTTAGCGATATTCAGGATGAACCCTAGCTTTGGCTGGGGTTTTTTCGTTCATAGCCTTTCAGAAATATATCACAAGAGAGTTGATCATGGAGTTATCCATTTTGTTATTTATGACGGGCTACAATGGATTGAATAGGCGAACTTAGCAACGGATGCCACTAAAATTAATAGACTGAGCTCCACATTAAGTGCAGAAAAACCTCTCCAAAAGTTGATATCTATAGGTCATCAAGGGCTAATGGGTTCAGCTGAACTAGGAATGAGAACTTTTGGAGAGTTCAGCAATGAGAATGTTCCCCTGCGATTATCATCGGCTTGTTTTATGAATCGAGCTCAGGTGAATAGCACTTAAAGCTTTGCAATCGCAGCTGAGTCCATAAACCAATAAAGGTCGCCAGAGGTAGGCTGAATATAGTAAGCAGGGTAATTTATATATCCACCAGTCTGATGCAGAATTTCCTCTACTTTCTCAGCTTTGCCGGCTCCTGTTACTAAAAAGCAAATATCCTTCGCATTGTTTATCACTTTACCTGTCAATGTCACACGCTGCTGACCAGAGTCTGGATGCGTTGCTACAGCAGAAATATCATCTGACGTCAACAGGTCCATTTGGTGAGGGAAAATTGAGGCTGTGTGCCCATCTTCGCCCAGGCCTAACATAATTATATCGAACTGCGGTAGTCCGTTAGCTAGTTGCAGCTCAGTTTCAAGCAAACTTGAATAACGTTCAGCTTCCATTGCAGGATCATTTTCACCTAATATTCTATACACATTGGCTTCTGGGATCGCTACTTTGGAAATAAGATGTTCCAGAGTCATTTTATAATTACTCTGATCATCGGTGGGTGCAACGCAGCGCTCGTCTCCCCAAAATAAATGAATTTCATTCCAATCAATTTCATTGACATATTCGCTCGAAAGAATATCGAAAAGTAGTTTGGGTGTAGATCCACCCGAAAGTGCAATGGTCAATCGTTTTGAATTCTTTTGCTTTTCGACTATGAATTCAGCGAAGGCTTGCGCTGTTTCCTTAGGGGAACTTTGAATCAGTTTCTTCATTATTTATAATTCACAATAGTTACCATCGTTGCTGAGGTTACTACAAGGGTAGCGCCACACCATGTTCTTTCCTTCAATTAAATCGTCCGCATGCTCTGGTCCCCAAGTCCCACCAGGGTAGCCATAAATAGGAATGCTGTCATCCCCTTCCCACGCTTTAATGATTGGATCTATAAATTCCCATGCTGCTTCTGCGGAGTCACCACGAGCGTAGAGAGTCGCATCGCCTTGCATACAGTCAAGAATCAATCTTTCGTAAGCTTCAGGTACATAGACATTGGTAAGATCATCATAATGAAAGTCCATGTTGACTTGTTCGGTATTGAAACCAGCACCAGGGATTTTCATTGAAAATTTAAGTAAAATGCCTTCATTGGGCTGAATCCTTATAACTAATACATTTTGACTGTTTGAAATTTGGCTATCGTTGATGAACAAATGATGATGATTAGGTTTGAAATGCACTACTACTTCAGATACTCTAGTAGGTAATTTTTTGCCAGTTCGAATATAAAAAGGAACGTCTGACCATCGCCAATTGTCAATAAAGAATTTCATGGCAACATAGGTCTCAGTTTTAGAAGCTGGGTCTACGCCAGGTTCCTGTCGATAACCATCGGATTTCTTCCCTTTAATTGTTGACTCTATGTATTGACCCCGGATGGCATTTTTTTTAATGTCTTCAGCGCTCATTGGGCGAAGCGATTGGAAAACCTTGAGTTTTTCATTTCTAATAGATTCAGCATCTGCTTTTACAGGAGGTTCCATTGCTACAAGCGCAAGGAGCTGTAGTAAATGGTTCTGTACCATATCGCGCATGGCACCAGAACCTTCATAATAACCTCCTCGTTTTTCGATGCCTTCGCTTTCTGCAGCAGTTATTTCTATTCTGTGGATGTAATTTCTATTCCATAGTGGCTCGAATATGCTATTTGCGAAACGAGTCACGAACATATTTTGAACCGTCTCTTTGCCTAAATAATGATCTATTCTATAAATCTGATCTTCTGTGAAGTGGCAAAGTAATTTTTTGTTCAATCCTTTCGCAGATGACAAATCATAACCAAAAGGCTTTTCGATAATTAATCTTCTCCAACCAGATTTACCATTATTTAAACCAGCATTCGCCAAGCCTTCTGCAATAATGCCGTATAGACTTGGGGGTGTAGAGAGATAAAAAATAATATTGTCAGAGCTATTTACGTCTGCTTCCAAACGAGATAATCGTTCTTTAAGAATATCGTAGTCATAATTTTGATTTTCATCAGAATCGAGTGGCTGATAGAATACCTTTTGTGCGAAAGATTGGCGCTGTTCTTCACTTACTTGTTGAGCACTTTTGAGGTATTTATTATCAAGCACAACTTTTTTTCTGTACTCATCATCAGAAAACTTAGTTCGGCTCACCCCTAAAATCGCATAACAATCTGGCAAAAAGCCTCTTATGTAGAGGTTAAAGATCGCAGGTATTAACTTTCGCTGTGTTAGATCACCGGATGCGCCAAAAATAACGAGTACCTGATTATCAGTTTTCTTCATTTATATTGTTACAGATTAAGAAGGTTCTTTTCTTTGTGAAAACCTTAGAGCTTTTGATAAGTTCCAAAACTAATCAAAGCAGACAAAAGATGGCGATGTCTGGGCAAAGCTTTTACTAAAAAAATGATTCAATGAATTCTAGTTTATATGATTTCGGGCTTGTTGGCCTTGGTGTAATGGGTCGAAATTTTCTTTTGAACATTGCTGACCATGATTTTGCGGTGGTTGGTCTTGATCTAGATCTTGAGAAAGTAACTTCTCTTCAGAACGAAGGAAGTAATAAAAAAGTAAAGGCAACGCAAGATAAAACGGAATTCATAAGGAGTTTGGCACGTCCTAGAAGAATAATGATGCTAGTGCCTGCTGGCGGTCCAGTAGATGCTGTGATTAATGATTTATTACCAATGCTAGACAAAGGGGATATTATAATAGATGGTGGAAATTCCTTTTTTAAGGATACTGACAGAAGAATTGAATCTTTAAAGAGTTCTGGTATTTCATTTTTTGGACTGGGTGTTTCTGGCGGTGCTGAAGGCGCCCGTAAGGGACCAAGCATGATGGCGGGAGGTGATGCAGAAGCTTACAGTCACGTCAAGCCTATTTTCGAAGCGGTGTCTGCTAAAGTGAATGGTGAGCCATGTGTAGCTAGAGTCGGTAATGGTTCTGCTGGCCATTATGTAAAAATGGTGCACAATGGAATTGAATATGGCTTAATGCAAATCATAGCCGAAAGCTATGACTTGATGAAATATGCGCTGGGATATTCCAACGAGCAAATAGCGGCTCAATTTGATCAATGGAATGCTGGAAGGTTACAATCTTTCTTGATTGAGATTACGGCAGAGATATTCAAACAGAAAGATGATCTCACTGGAGGGGATCTGATTGACCTGATTTCTGATAAAGCAAAGCAAAAAGGAACGGGTAAGTGGATTTCTCAAAATGCTATGGATATGGGAACACCAATTCCAGCTATTGATGCTTCCGTAAGTATGAGGGCCATTTCTAGCTTTAAAGAAGAAAGAGAAAGAGCCATGTTACTTTATCCTAAATCTCAGGATGACCCAACCATGATTACCATTGAAGAGTTGGAAGCTACCGTTTTTTTCAGTTTTATTCTGACTTTTGCTCAAGGTATGAAGCAGTTAGATGAGGCTTCTGTTCTATATGGTTTTGATCTTCATCTTGCCGAAATAGCAAAAATATGGAGAGGTGGCTGTATTATTCGTGCAGCTCTTCTAGAAGAAATCCGTTCTGCTTTTGCCAATAATTCAAAATTGGAACATCTACTTTTCGAAAGTGATATTGTAGAAATGGTAAATGAATTGCTGCCGAAAGTCAACAATGTGATTGGTGTTGCTGCCAACACTGGGATTCCAGTTTTGGGTATAGGAGCAAGCTTGAACTACTTCAATGCTTTCCGCTCGGCACGTTTACCGCTTAATCTAATTCAAGCACAACGGGATTACTTTGGTGCCCATACTTACGAACGTACGGATAGGCCTGGAGTATTTCACACGAATTGGTAAATCAAAAATATCAAGGTAAAGCTGGTCACTGAAATCATGGTAGATTGAATCGTCCATGCCTTTAATGTTTGCTGTACTGATTGATTAAGGTACCTGTTCACGAGCCAGAAACCGCTGTCATTTACATGAGATAGAATGATTGATCCAGATGCTATTGCCATCATGATTAATGTTTTGTCGATCATGGCCAAATCCATATCAATGATTACAGCGGCTACAATTCCAGCTGCTGTAAGCATCGCCACCGTAGCGGAGCCTTGCATGATTCGTACTAAGGCGGATACTAAATAAGCTAAGAGCACAATGGAGAACGATGAGTTTTGCATTGAATTGGCAATCATTTCTCCAATGCCCGTGCTGATCATCATTTGCTTGAGAACACCTCCAGCACCTGTAATCAAAATGATAGAGCCTGCGGGTGAAAGCGAGCGATTACTTACATCGAAAAGTTCTTGTCTTGAAAGACCTCGCTTGGTGCCCAGAAAGTAGAGTGCGAGTAAAGTTGCTAATAAAAGAGAAACAAACGGGTGGCCGATAAATGCCAATATTTCTACCCACTTACTTTGTGCAATAATTCCTTCTAATGCTAATGTGCTGAACAAGGAGCCAACTAATATTAAACCAATAGGTAGGCCTAGAATAAGAAAAATCAATTTGACAAGACCAGTGTCATAGTCCTCGGTCATTTCTTTTTCATCTTCAAAATTTGTGACCTCGCTTGGAGTAATGTATTTGCTTAACCATAACCCACAAATTAAAGCTACTGGCAAGCCTATGATCAATCCTACTACAATGGCATAACCTAAATCCACTTTCAAAATATCCGCTACGGCTACTGGTCCTGGGGTAGGAGGAATAAAACTATGTGTAACAGCCAAACCGGTTAAGAGCGGTAGCGCAAAGGCTAAAACATTCTTTTTTACTCGATTGGCAAGTGCCTTTACCAAAGGGAAGAGTATGATGATGCCGACATCAAAGAAAACAGGGATAGAAACAATAAAGCCGGTAATTAATAGGGCTAAACGAGATTTAGTTTCTCCGCCTTTTTTCAAAAGGAATTTGGCTAAAGCCTGTGCGCCTCCAGAATGCTCTAAGATGGCTCCGAAAATAGCGCCTAAACCGACAATAGTAGCCACAAAGGCTAAAGTGTCACCCATACCTTTCGAAATACTTTGTAGGATTAATGCTGGCGAAAGTCCACCGCATAATCCTACCCAAATACTTGCTGTAAGTAGACTTAGAAAGGCATTAAGTTTGAGTTTGATGATTAGGAAAAGTAAGAGGGCAATTCCTGAAATGATGGCAAAAATAAGCTGAAGTTCTTCCATTGGTCAATTTCGATCCAGAAGATATGGCTTTATTCTTTTTGCTGAAAATATGGGCAGATAAAATCGATGATATCTTCTAGTTTCTGATTTGACTCAACGATTATTGCTTCTTTTGGAATCTCTAATGTTTCGATTTGTGACTTGATCAAGGTTGTAGGCATGAAGTGATTTTTGCGTTGAATTAACCTTTCCAATGCATCCTTTTCAGAGATTTGAAGTACCACAAGTCTTAATTGCAGCCTTTGGCCTAAATAATCCCTGTAAGTTTGTTTGAGCGCAGAACAAGCAAGAACGAAGGTGCCTCTATGGGAGTTTAAAATATGCTCAGCAATTGATGCTAACCAAGGCCAACGGTCTTCATCTGTCAATGGTAAACCTCGGCTCATTTTCATGATATTCTCTTTGGGATGAAAATCGTCCGCATCAATAAAGGGAATGCCTAGGCGCTTAGACAGTACTATTCCTACTGTACTTTTTCCTGAACCAGAAATACCCATTATTAAGATTACCTCTTTCATTCTTGATTAATTTTCGACCGAATATCAGAAAATTCAAATTAATGGCCGCTTTGCTTAAACAGTAAGATGCAAAAATCGTTTTAAAGACATAAATTAATGGTCTTGAAAATCCTTTG
>JBLIKG010000086.1:0-8543 GCA_047636255.1 Roseivirga sp.
TTAATAGAACATTCAAAAGGAGTTTCCTTCGATGATTTTCTAAATGATCCTACTTTAATTCGAGCTTATTCAAGAAGTCTTGAAATAATAGGTGAGGCCACTAAAAAAATACCTTCTGATTTCCGAAATCGATATCCCGATATAGAATGGAGGGGAATGGCAGGATTAAGAGATAAACTTATTCACGATTACTTCGGGATAGATTACGATCTTGTTTGGGACGTTATTCAAAATAAAATACCAAAGCTAAAACTTCAATTAGAGGTGCTTTTCGAAGATTTCAAATAGCCTACCTCCCACAAATCTTCTTGTACGCACAGTATTCGCAGCGCTTGGTTTCTTCTGTTTGAACGAATGGTAAGCTCGGGTCATAAATCTCCGTTACCATTTGTTGTAAATGGCTTTCGAATTCATCCATGATTTCGGCATCAATGGCATCACCGTTTCTCAGCCATTGTACTCCGCTATTCAAGGCCTTCATTCCTAAAATCCCCACTTGAAACTCACTTTTGATTTCGGGACGTGCTAATAAGCCATAGAAATAGCCTTGAAAACCAGATTTCAGATCATCGTTTATGAAATACTGATCAATATATTCAGGAACAGGCTTCTTTAAATTGGTGATTGTGGATAAGGCAACCTTACCAGTTTTATAATCAATGATTCTTGTCACGCCTTCCCTCTCGTCCATTCGATCGACTGTTCCGCCCAAAAGGACGGTTTCGTTATTTGGCAGCTGAATGGAATACCTCAGGTCATCTCTTTCTAAGCCAGTAATTTTGATTGGCGCTTCGGCTTGATCTAGTTTTAAAATTTTGAGCACCAAACGCTCCATGATTTTACGCGTCAAAAGATCTTTTCCTTCTAAGCCTTGGTGTTCTTGGATGATTTTCTCTTCCGTCAATACCTCCCCCACTTTCAGAGAGACTAGTTTTTCCAAAGACTTAATTTCATCCGCATCAATGGTTTTGCCCAACCAAGGGGTGTAGAGTAATTCCAACACCCTATGCACTACGATACCGAAAATTCGTGCATCGATATCTTCTTCAATTTCGTCTGTTTCACGAATGCGAAGTACGTATTGAAAGTAAAAGCGAAGCGAACAGGCCACATAGGTGGTCAAGGACGTGGGCGATAGAAATTTACCTTCTTCCGAACCCTTTAAATAGCGCGCCATATTGGCCAAAACCCGCTCCGTTTTATCAATTACGATTGGCTTTTCGGTTAAATCGGGTGGATTGATTTTGCCTGTGTACTGTTTTTCTGTTATAGTGATATTATCAAGTGGCTCATATCGTCTCAATTGCTGCAAAATAAACCGACTTCGCTCACCTGTTGAGTCTTTGCTTACCTCAGAATCATAGATAAAGTGAATGTTTTCGGCTTGCTGTAAAAGTCGTTTAAAGTGGTAGCCATAAATGGCATCCTGCTCTTCGAAAGTGGGTAATCCATAGGCTTTTCGGAGTGCATAGGGAATGTAGGTATTGGCACTGCGTTGTGCAGGCAGTTTCCCTTCATTAGCGGATAGAACGATCAGGTTTTTAAAGTCCAAAGTCCTGGTTTCCAAAAACCCCATGATTTGAAAGCCTTCAACAGGCTCACCTTCGAAAGGAATTTTAGCGGCCTTGAAGTGTTCCTTCACTAGTTTCTTCACCAGTTTAAGCGAAATCACTTCAGAACGGTCTTCAAGGTATTGGCCGATTTGGTTAAACTCCTTTAAGAAAAAATAAATGAACTCACGATCAATCGTGTGTTCTTCTTGGGCCTTGAAGTGATAGAAGACTTGTGTCAAATAGGCATTGATATGCTCAAAAAGCGACTTCCAATTGGGTTCTGCGCTAAAAAGCTGTTTTAACTCTGGTGATTTCAACAGTCCGACAATCTCGGACAGTCGAACTTTGGTTTTCTTTTCTCTCAAACACCAGTTGACAACCGATTCATAAACATTGGGCTGGAGTACTGAGCAATAGGCATTGGACAACAATGGCTTTAGGTCGAAGACATAAATGGAGACATCATCTCCTTTCTTTCCCGACTTCCGGAACAACTCCAAATATCGTTCTACAAAGTCGAAGGCCACCGTGAATTTCACTGGGTAACCCATCGTTACGTTTACTTTAGACGTATCGAATGGAATAGCATAGAGGACTGGCAAGAGTAGTTTTTCATCGGCCAACACTAAGGCTGTTTCTTCTGGTCGCCATCCGTTTTCCAAACCTTGTTTTAAGAACTGAGCCGCCAAATGAGCTTGGCCCACATTCTGAGGTACAGCGCTGATGTTGATATTCTTTTGTTTCGCTAAGGAATTGGTAGAAATCCAAATCGAGTTGGGCCACTTTTCTTGATAAAGACGGAGAAAATCACCTGCTTCTTCCATTGGATCAACCATGTAGTATTCGTCTACATCCCAATACAACTGGCCTCTTCCGCTGCTCACCAATTGAGCGAAAATTGATTCTTCTGAAGAAGAGAGGGCATTAAAGCCGCAGACATGATAAAAGCTGAAAGGATGATTGAAATCCTTTTTTTGAATTTCTTGAGCTAACTTCCTATAAAGGCGACCTCCATACTCAAGGCTCTTTGCTGTTAACGTTTTATCAAATTCTAAATAAACTTTCCCTACTGCTTCCCAAATTCTAAGGAAATCGGTGAGTAATTTTGTCTTTTCTTGCTTGTCCGTAATCGATCTGAAATGAGAGACGATTTCTCTAAGCTCATCATTAAAGCCAAATACATTTTCAATCTCTTTTAGTTCCTGAAGGCCTAGGTAGATTTTACTTGCATCTGCTTGGTAGCGATCTATTTCGTCATAGTCTTTCAGAATGATCTTACCCCATGCATAAAAACGGTCGAAATCGAGGTCTTTATCTTTGCGTTTATAAATTTTGAAGAGTTCGAAAAGTAAAGTCAACTCATCTGTGATATGGCTTTTGGTGAGTTTTTCAACGAATTCCTCAATACTCAGGATCGCAGGCAGAAAGAAATTATGGCCTTTAAAAGTCCTCAATAAATTTTGCTTGAAGAAAACCCCACCCCGCTTTGTAGGAAATACATAACAATGGTTTTTCAACTCAGCCAAATCATGCACTGAAATCCGATTAACTAAAGACTGATGAAATGTTATCATAAAACTAATAGGCTCATTTATTCATTAAGGTCTTCGCTCGATTCATCGTCTAACGTTGTGTTGGGTTTTCTGGGATTGTCTTTATTGGCAGTTGTGGAAGTACTCGACTCCACTTTCACCGCCTCGCCTTGACGTAATGCTGGCTCCATTCTCTCAATAAAATAGGAGATTTTTCTAGCGCCCTTAATATCAGCCGGTACTGCATCCTTATTTTTACCAAAGCTAATTAAGCCCCAGGTCATGATTATGCTAGTAGCCAGAATTGTGATCAAAATAATATCTGGGTTAAATAAATCCGACTGAAGCTCAACAGGAATAGAGAAAAACAATAATACTGTAATCAATCCCCTTGGGGTAATCATTAACTCCGGTAAAATCGACTTTTTCCAAAAGAAGGCCTTGAGCACTATGAATCTAATGATGAAAAAAGCGGCCACTATCATCAAACTCACACCCAATACTTCAAGGTTGAGAAGTGCTTTTAAATTAATTGTTGTACCGAAAACCACGAAGAAAAAAGTACGCACCACAAAGGCAGTTTCGCGTGTCACAAGGTGTAGCTCATCTAGAATCTTATCGACTACTTTATGATCGATCCAGTGCTTTAGCTTTCCAACAAAAAACAGCTTACTGTTATTAATCACCACTCCGAAGGTAAGGATGATTACCAACGAAGAAAGGTGCATTTGTTTACCCACTGAATAGATCAGGATTAATAATGCTATTAGCAAAAACAGCTTCACTTCCCCTTCAATACGCTGAAAAAGTAAAACCAAACCATAACTAAAGACAAAAGCCACTACAATAGTAATGATGATATTGCCAATGATGCCATACACTACCTCTCCTGCTTGCTCGCTTTCAACATTCCCAGTAAGAAAGTAAAAAAACATAATTCCAAGAATATCAGAAAATGTACTCTCGTAAACCATAAACTCCTTTTTATCCTTACTCAGTCGACTGACCGAAGGAATTACAATGGCACTGCTTACTATAGAAAGTGGAATGGCGTAAACCAGCGAAATCATTGGCGATTCCTGGAAAAATTGATTGATAATGTATGCGATTGAGAATGAACAGCCTCCTAACGAAATCAACGCTACTATAAAGGACTTCCAAATAATGGGCCATTTCTCTTTAGAAAGCTCCAAGTCCAATGCCGCTTCAAGCACAATCATTATCAAACCAACTATTCCTAATATTTCCAGCGTGCTGAAAATAAGTTTATCATGATTTATCCCATAGAAATCGAGACCGAACTTAATAGCAATACCCAGTATGATCAACAAAATCACACTCGGTATATTCGTTCTCTTAGAAAGAATATTAAAGAGGTGCGAAAAAATAATCACACAAGAAAGTGCGATTATCAGGCTATAAGCGTTCATAGATTAATATTACGGAAAAGATAATTCGAGTATACGCTGGAAATAATGATATATCTAAATCCAAATCAATTTTTTCACATTTGGCGTCATAGAGCAACGCTTGTTCGAGTAGAGTGAGAGAATATAATCCTTTTTGATTTGTCATTTCAAAACCCAATCAATTAATTGTACTTTTGCACAACTTTTCTACCCTAGGGTAGTAATAAGTTTAATTGTTTAAGTCGAGGTTTACGAGCATTAAATGGAAAATAAAAACGGTAAAGAATCAGAAGATTTGTTGAAACAAATTGAGGAAATGGGAGAAGATCATGTTGGTTCTTCGATCGAAACCCCGATGAGAGACGATGCTTTTGCACTTTCTGATGAAGAAAAAATCAATATCATTCAAGGTCATTTTGAGAAAATCATGTACACATTAGGCCTTGATTTGACGGATGACAGCTTAAAAGGCACGCCTAAAAGAGTAGCTAAACTTTATGTGAAAGAACTTTTTAAGGGACTGAATGAAGCATCGAAACCTTCGATGTCAACCTTTGAAAACAAATACCAATACAACCAAATGTTGGTTGAAAAAAACATCACAGTGTATTCTAATTGTGAGCATCACTTTTTACCGATTGTCGGCAAAGCCCATGTTGCTTACATTCCAAATGAAAAAGTGATTGGTCTTTCTAAAATCAACAGAATTGTTGACTATTTCTCTAGAAGACCACAAGTGCAAGAGCGTTTAGCGATTCAGATTTTAAATGAAATGAAAGTTTCACTGAATACTGAAGATGTTGCCGTTTACATTGATGCCGAGCATATGTGTGTGAGTTCACGTGGCGTTTCGGATCAATCTTCTTCTACCGTTACCGTTGAATACAGCGGAAAATTCAAGGAAGAATCGACTAAAAAAGAGTTTTTAACTTACGTGAATGACAAGCTTAAATGAGCCTGATCGAACGATATCCTCTTCATTTTTATAATTCATTAACTAAGCAGAAAGAAGCCTTTAACCCTTTGGCTGAAGGCAGAGTAGGTATGTATGTTTGCGGCCCTACGGTGTATAGCGATGTACATTTAGGCAACGTCCGAACATTCCTCTCATTCGATATTATTTTCAGGTACCTTAAGTTTTTAGGCTATAGAGTCCGCTATGTAAGGAACATTACCGATGTCGGCCACTTGGTGGGAGATGCCGATGAAGGCGAAGACAAAATTGCTAAAAAAGCCAGATTAGAAGCCATTGAGCCTATGGAAGTGGTGCAGAAATACACCAATGGCTTCCATGATGTAATGCAACTATTCAATATTCAAGCTCCCTCAATTGAGCCAACAGCCACAGGCCATTTGATTGAGCAGATTGAATTCATTAAAAAAATCATTGACAATGGCTTTGCCTACGAGAAAGACGGTTCCGTCTATTTCAATGTCAGAAAATACAACGATCAGCATCAATACGGGGAACTCTCAGGAAGAAATATTGATGATATGATTTCGAATACAAGAAATCTAACTGGCCAAGACCAAAAGAGCGATCCTTTGGATTTTGCACTTTGGAAAAAAGCCGAAGCAGGTCATATTATGCATTGGCCTTCGCCTTGGGGTGAAGGTTTCCCAGGTTGGCATTTAGAATGCTCTGCCATGAGCACAAAATACTTAGGAGAGACTTTCGATATTCATGGCGGTGGAATGGATTTAAAATTCCCTCATCACGAAGCTGAAATTGCCCAGAACAAGGGTTGTTCTCAACATGGTGGTGCAAATTACTGGATTCATGGCAACATGCTTACAGTTAATGGTCGTAAAATGGCTAAAAGTGAAGGCAATGGTTTTACTCCTGAAGAATTAATCACGGGCAATCATAAATTATTGGAGCGCGGTTACAGCCCAATGACGGTGCGCTTCTTTATGCTTCAGAGTCACTACGCTAGTACGCTAGACTTCAGCAATGAAGCGCTGCAAGCTGCCGAAAAAGGCTGTAAGCGATTGATGGCGAGTTTTCGATTGATTGAGAAATTAGCTAAGGCCGGAACGGGTAAAATCTCGACAGAAAAATCAGCGGAACTAAAAGCAATCATCAACCAAGCGTTGAGTGATTTAAGCGATGACTTTAATACTGCAAAAGCGATTGCTTCATTGTTCGAAATCAGTTCAAAAATCAACACCTACTATCAGAACCCAGCCGAGCTTGCCGAAATTGATTCGGAAACTTTCGAGTATGTAATGAACTTGTCCAAGTCAATAATCACTGATGTGCTTGGTCTTCTGTCTGAAACTGAAGCTGCTGGACAGAATAATGTACTAGATGGGACAGTGCAGCTATTGATCAACCTTAGAAAAGAAGCAAAGTTCGCCAAAAACTATGCGCTTTCTGATAAAATCAGAGATGATTTGAAAACAGTTGGCATTCAATTAAAAGACGAAAAGGGAGGCGAAACCTCTTATACTTTAGACTAATCAACAATGATTCTTTCAGGAAGGGAAATTCAAAGAGAAATGGGAAAAGGCTTGAATATTGAGCCATTTAACCAATCGCAGCTTAATCCAAATAGCTACAATTTAAAGTTGCATCACGAGTTGCTGACCTATTCAAATCATACGTTAGATATGAAGCAGCCCAACCCGACTGATAAATTGACGATCCCGGAAGAAGGTTTACTCTTAGAAACTAATAAACTCTATTTAGGTAGAACGGTTGAGCACACCCAAACCAATAAGTTTGTGCCTATGCTTGAAGGCCGTTCTTCGATTGGCCGTTTAGGATTGTTTATCCACGTGACCGCTGGCTTTGGTGATGTAGGTTTCAATGGCTTCTGGACATTGGAGATTTTCTGTGTGCAACCCATCAGAATCTATGCTGGCGTAGAAATTTGCCAAATCTTCTACCATTCCACCGAAGGAGATTACGACACCTACAAAGAAGGTAAATACCAAAATAATCAAGGCATCCAACCAAGTTTACTTTATAAGGACTTTAAGTAGTTTTCTAGTATCTAGATGTTAGACTTAGATCTTAGACTTTAGACCAAGGTCGGTACCAAGGGTCAGACCGTAAAGCAGAAAACCGATTTTAGTGTAAAACTGAAATCGCTTTTTTTATGCCTTAATACTTGGCCAGCACCAAAGGTCAAACCATACAGATTTGGTCTATGCTTTTGCTAGTAGCTAAAGTCTAAAGCCTCCTCTCCTATTTATTATTTAGGGTCTGACCTTCGGTACCGACCCTTAATTAAACGCAAAACTATTATTCTCATAAATTTTCGCAAATAGCCCACGGTTTAAACCCTGGGCTATAGAGTTCAAACCGAGCCTTCCCTCTCATTTGCTAAACCGCAACGGTGCCAATTACAACATAGCCTGATTTGGGCATTGTGTGAATTATGTAACTATTTTCAATCATTCTGTAAGGTTTTAGACTCTTAAGGAGATCACCTTTATGTCTTTATGAAATTAATTCACCTCATAAAATGAGCGATGCAAATCGCAAAAACCGCTTTGACACTGAGTTGCCATGTTTAAAAACATGTAAAGGTTGAATCAATCACCTCAGTAACAGCGAGGATAGAAATCAAGGAAATATAACTGGGAATTACAGTAATCAAAATGGACAAAACAGGCTACAGAACCATTTTTATTACACCCACAAAAAGTAAATATTATGAATGATAGCGCAGAATTAGAAAAAGGCAAAGCCCATATAATCGTAGAAATAATAGAGTACATGCCCAATGCAGTGGTAAGTAAAACAATTATCAAAAAAACCACTGGCAATATCACTGCAACTTCTATCGCCACCGGTGAAGAGTTGAGTCTAAAAACACGTCCATTCGATACCTATGTTCAAATCATTGATGGTGCAGCCGAAGTAACAATTGACAATAACAAGATCTCTCTAAAATTAGGAGAAGGCATTACCATTCCTGCGCATACCAAGCATGGCTTTACTGCGAATGAACAATTTAAAATGATCACCACCATCATAAAAAGTGGGTACGAAGATTAGTCTTCTGGCGATTTAGGAAGTTTTAGATTTGTAATCTATC
>JBLIKG010000087.1:0-8307 GCA_047636255.1 Roseivirga sp.
ATAAAGAGACTTTTTTAGATTTTTTTTTATTGATTGGGCAAAGTAAGTCGTCAACTAAATTTTTTATATGAAGGGTAATATTCCTTTATATCCTCCCTATGCAGGTTGACTATAATTACATGGAATAGTCAATTAAAATCAGACTAATTAGGGAGCATTGCTGTTATGAATCAGGCGTGTTTTCTTACGCGTCACTCGGTGTTAACTTCGGAGAGAATGACTAAAACCCTAAGAATGGAGGGATGTTGAAATCGCTTTAAAAAGGAAAAAGACCTATAAGGTTTTAAAACCTTATAGGTCTAAAGTGGAATGCTTTTATTTCTTCTTCGCCTTGGTGGCTTTCTTTGGAGCTGCCTTTTCTATTTCTGCTTTGGCTTGATCTAGTGTCATTTTAGCTACATCTACTGTTTTAGCAAGTTCTACCTTCGTTTTTCCTTTGATGATGGTATGCCTGCCCCAACGTGCCTTTTCAATCCTTATACTGGCTTCTTCCCAGTTCTGAACTACCTTGTCAATTTCCTTTTGAAGTTTATCCTCAATTAATTCAATGATGTCGTTATCGGAGAGATTATCCCAATCGTACTTCTTATTGACATTAATAAACATATCGTTCCATTTGATAAATGGCCCAAAACGTCCTTTGCCTTTTTGTACTGGTATTTTTTTATAAACATAAATAGGGGCATCTGCTTCTTCTTTCTCTTTGATATAGGAGATGGCTTCATCCAACTCGAGTTCTAATGGGTCAACTCCTTTAGGCAGTGAAAAAAATTTGTCATCGTATTTAACATATGGCCCAAATCTTCCAATGGCTGCGATAACCTCTTGGTCATTGTATACACCTACAGTGCGGGGCAGTTTGAAGAGATCCAATGTATCTTCTAGCGTAATGCTTTCAATAAACTGGCTTTTCTTTAAGCTAGCATATTTTGGTTTTTCTGCATTCTCATTATCAGGGTCAGCTTCGCCAATTTGAGCCATAGGCCCAAACTTACCCATCCTCACAATCACGGTTTTCCCAGATTCTGGGTCGATTCCAATCTCACGAGCATTATTGCTGACATCTGATCTTTTGAGTAATTCAGTATCCTCTACTTTCTGATGGAAACTACCATAGAAAGAATCAATCATTTTATCCCATTGCTGAAAGCCTTGGGCGATTTGATCAAACTCTTCTTCAACACGAGCGGTAAAGGAATAGTCGATTACATTAGGGAAATGCTCTACCAAAAAGTCATTCACAATCATGGCGATATTGGTAGGGAAGAGCTTCATTTTTTCAGCTCCAGTAATTTCTGTTTTTGTGGTAGTGTTTACTTTTCCATTTTTAAGGATTAGCTCTTGATAGTTTCTATCAATTCCATCGCGGTTCTCTTTCTCCACATATTCTCTTTTTTGAATAGTGGAGATGGTAGGCGCATAAGTAGAGGGTCTACCAATTCCCATTTCTTCTAAATGCTTTACTAGGCTAGCTTCCGTATACCTTGGCGCGTGTCTGGTAAAACCTTCTCTAGCTGTCATGTGATCCAAGGCCAAGGCTTGTCCTACAGTTAAAGGAGGTAACATTCCTTTTGCCTCGTTATTGCCATCTTCATCATCAGTGGATTCTAAATATACTTTTAGAAAGCCTCCAAATTTAATCACTTCGCCTTGAGCGCTTAAAGTTTCTGTTTTACCTGAGATTGCAATGGTAGCCGTTGTTTTTTCTAATTCTGCATCTGCCATTTGAGAAGCAATAGCGCGCTTCCAAATCAAGTCGTAAAGACGTTTTTCATCATAATTCGCACCTGCTTCGTGATTTGCAAAGTAGGTAGGGCGAATGGCTTCGTGCGCTTCTTGAGCCGATTGTGATTTGGTCTTGAATTTTCTGGTTTGCACAAATTCACTTCCATAAGCTGAAGAAATTTCTGCTATCGCACTCTTTACCGCTTCTTCAGAAAGATTCAATGAGTCGGTTCTCATGTAGGAGATTTTACCAGCCTCATACAGCTTTTGAGCCAATGACATGGTCCTTGAAACGGAGTAGCCTAGCTTTCTACTGGCCTCTTGTTGAAGTGTAGAAGTAGTAAAAGGAGGTGCAGGTGTCCTTTTTGCTGGCTTTTTCTGTAAATCTTGAATTGAGTATTTAGCGCCAATGCAACTATTCAAAAAGTCGTAAGCATCTGCTTCAGCATCGAATTTTCTTGGTAATTCTGCTTTTAGTTGAGCACCGTCATTCAAAGTGAAAATGGCTGAAATCTTAAAAGAAGAACTTGAATTAAATTTTTCAATCTCTCTTTCGCGTTCAACCACCATTCTTACGGCTACCGATTGAACTCTACCCGCTGAAAGCCCCCTTTTAATTTTTTTCCAAAGTACTGGAGACAATTCAAAACCTACCAATCGGTCTAAAATTCTTCTGGCTTGCTGAGCATTGACCAAGTCAATGTCTATTACTCTTGGGTTGGCTATCGCGATTTGAATGGCACTTTTAGTAATCTCTCTGAATACAATTCTTTTGGTGTCGTCTTTAAGATTTAAAGCCTCTTTTAAGTGCCAACTGATTGCTTCTCCTTCGCGGTCATCATCACTCGCTAAATAAACGGTTTCAGCTTCCTTGGCTAATTTTTTAAGATTTCTGATAACATCCTTCTTGTCAGCAGTTACCTCGTAGGTAGGTTTAAATCCATTGGCTATATCGATAGCATTGTTTCCTTTTGGAAGGTCGCGAACATGGCCATAACTGGATACTACGGTAAAATCTTTTCCTAAAAAACCTTCTATGGTTTTGGCTTTGGCAGGTGACTCTACAATGACTAAGTTTTTCGACATAGATAATGGAGGTTGTATTTAGATCGCTTCAAAGATGGGCATAAAACTTTCAAAAAAACAAATACTTTAAACAAGAACAAGTTCTCTCTTTATATAAACTCTGCTAATCTTGCGTTGTAAAGCGTATAACTCAGCTAAAAGTAAAATGGTTAAAAATCTCTTTTTGATACGACATGCCGATGCGAATTTGGCCACTAAAGACACCTTAGATTTTGATAGAAGATTAAGCGCTAAAGGTCTATTAGAAGCTCAATCTCTAGGGAAATACCTAAAGACCATTTCAATTGAATTGGAAGTGATTTACACAAGCCCATCTCTAAGAACTTTAGAGACTTGTAGCCAAATAGCGGTAGAATTAGATAAACCACCAAGAATAATCTCTTCAGAAGAGTATTATGAAGCAACTCGCAATGTACTTATCGCTGCGGTGAATAGGATGGATGACTTATTTGAAAATGTAGCGATAATCGCCCATAACCCGTCAATTTCGATGCTATATGAGTACTTGGTTGCACAACCTAAGGGTGTTTTCTCCACGGGGGCATGCGCATGGTTTCAAGTTGAGCTAAGCTCGTGGAAGCATTTAAGTAGCGGTATGTGCTCTGAAATCGACTTCTACTATCCAAGACAACTTAATTTGGAATAAATTCTCTATTGATTTGGTGTGTTTCAAATGAAGACTTCATATTTGTACAAAAATTAATGAATGGCTTCACTAGGTAGACACATAATAGTAGAGTATTACGATTGCTCGTCAGAAATCCTCAATGATGTAGTACACATTGAAAAGAGTATGGAAGGCGCTGCTGAAGAAGCAGGCGCTACAATCATCAATTCCACTTTTCATCATTTTTCGCCTTATGGCGTATCAGGAGTAGTTGTAATTCAAGAAAGTCACCTCGCCATTCATACTTGGCCAGAATATGGCTATGCTTCTGTCGACATCTTCACTTGTGGTGACACAGTGAATCCATGGGTAGCTTATCAGATTTTGAAAGAGAAGTTCAAGGCAGGGCATGGTTCTGCGGTAGAATTACTGCGAGGCGAACGCGCTTTGTTGAAAGAAAGAGAATTCGATATTAAAACCATGCGTGATGGCAAGAGTTCAGAAGACGGAAGCCCAATGCGTACTAGAGACGTATGGTTTACAGAAAGAGATGATAAAATAGCACTATCATTAAAGCATGATGGTAAGTTATACGATGTACAATCTGATTTTCAAAAGGTTGAAGTCTACAATACCCAAGCTTACGGAAACATGCTGACCTTAGATGGTATGGTAATGACCAGCGAAAAGGACGAGTACGTTTACCATGAGATGATAACGCATGTGCCCACTTTAACACACCCGAACCCTAAGCGTGCTTTGATTATTGGTGGCGGTGACGGTGGAACGGCTAGAGAGCTTTTACGCCATGGTTCATTCGATGAGGTCGTTATGGTAGAAATCGATGAAAAAGTAATAGAAGCCTGTAAGCAACATTTACCTGGTATCGCTTCAGCTTTCGGAAACCCAAAATTGAACTTAATCATTGATGACGGCATCAAATATGTGAATGATGCGGCAGATGGCTCATTCGATATCGTAATTGTAGATTCTACTGACCCAATTGGTCCAGCAGAAGGATTATTTACAGTTGAATTCTATAAGGAAGTATACAGGATATTGAGTCCTGATGGAATTATGGTGACCCAAAGTGAATCGCCTCGCTTCAACAGCAAAGTGTTCAGAGAGATTTACCAAGTCTACCGTTCAATATTTGGACAAGATCAAGTGCATTGCTATTTGGCTTATATTCCAACTTACCCAACTGGAATGTGGTCTTTCTCTTATTCTTCAAAAGGAAGTGCACATCCGCAAAAAGGCTTTAATGCAGAAAAAAGTAAAGCATTTTCGAAAGAACATGGTTTGAAATATTACAATGATGCCATTCATCAAGCTGCTTTTGCTTTGCCGAATTTCGTTGCCGAAATGATCGATTAAGCCATGTCTGAAAATCAAGCATTTGACCCGAATGGCGTGGGAGTGAAGGGAACCTTGTTCGGATTGCCTTTTGATACTGAAAACGCAAAGGTGGTCGTGATTCCAGTTCCTTGGGATGTGACGGTTTCTTATGGAGCCGGGACATCTGATGGCCCTCTAGCTATTTTTGAAGCTTCTCCTCAAATTGATTACAGTCAACTTGACATTGAGAATGCTTGGGAAATGGGAATTGCAATGGCCGATATTCCAGAGGTATGGTATGCATTGGGTAAAACATTGAGAGTAAAATCAGAAGTCTATATCGAATGGTTAGAAGATGGTGCTGATGAAGATCAGAAAATCGAAATGGACCTGATTCTTCAAGAAATCAACAGCCAGACTGAACAGCTGATGTATTATGTACAGCAGCAATCTGAATACTGGTTGTCGCAAGGCAAGGCAACGGTGCTGCTAGGAGGTGACCATAGCACGCCATTAGGGCATATTAAGGCTTGCGGTGAGTATTACGGAGATTTTGGAGTGCTTCAAATTGATGCACATGCCGATTTACGAGAAGCCTACGAAGGCTTTGAATTTAGCCATGCAAGCATCATGACGAATGTGCTCAAAATCGATAAAGTCAAAAAGCTCGTTCAGGTGGGAATTCGTGATTTTTGTGAAGAAGAACAGACCTTTATTAAGGAATCGAATGGGAGAGTGGTGACCTTTTTTGATCAGGATTTAAAACAAAACCAATTTGAAGGTAAAACTTGGTCTGAGCAATGCCAAGAAATCATCAAAGAACTTCCGCAGCAGGTATATATCTCATTTGATATTGACGGGCTTGACCCAAAACTTTGTCCTAACACAGGGACTCCAGTGCCTGGTGGTTTTGATTTGGAACAAGTGATGTATTTATTTAAGCAAGTCGTACTTTCTGGGCGAACCATTATTGGTTGTGATCTTAACGAAGTAGCTCAGGGCGAAGATGAATGGGATGCCAATGTTGGTGCTCGTGCACTTTACAGAATGATTAACCTAATGGGGGTAAGTAAGAGTTTTCTTTCCCTTAATTGAAACCTTAATCTAACTTCTCCTAAATAATATCACTTTCAATATCACTATTGATTTCCTTTAATGAGGTAACGAAAGTTCTTTTGCGAAGTGGTGAGATTAGGATAGAATCAAGTTTACCATAGCTGATTTCTAACCGATCTAAAGATGGTGCAGGAGACGATGTCAAGTCTCTAGATTTGCGAATGGTCTTGATAGCGTGTATGTCGATTTGTTTCGAATACAGGAAGCTCGATTTGATGATTAACTTATCGCCATTAATAGTATAAACGGTTTTCAAAAACAAGATCAGGATTAAAGCTACCGTGGCCAAAAGTATGGCTATCGTAAGAAACGCATTAGTGTTGATTTGTGGCTTAGCAAATAACCAAGTGATTTCAACTATGATCAATAAAATGATTGGTATTAATAAGCCGTAGCTAACTTTTGCCTTGAAGGTTTTCATAATATTGATCTTAGCACTTCTGAATTAAAAATGAAAGAGCCTCGACAAATGTTCGAGGCTCTTTGATTGTACTTAATAAGTTTATTTCTTCTTGATCTGAATTGCAGGATCGTTCTTTTTAACGCCTGGAGTTCTATTCAAGAATTCATCGTATAATCTGATTTGTTGAGATGTCATTGGGATTAAATATCCGTCAATGAACACATTGGTAATTTTAGTAGCTGTTTCGAATGGATCACCAGTTGAAACAAATACGTTCGCTTTTTTACCCACTTCAATAGATCCAATTTGATCTGAAACACCCAAAATTTGAGCAGCATTGATTGTAATGGCTTTTAAAGCTTCTTCTTTACCCATACCATAAGCGGCAGCAAAGCCAGCATGATAAGGTAGGTTACGTACGTTCTCAGTATCACCAGTTCTGATGGCTACTTTAACACCAGCTTTGTGCATGATAGCAGGGTTGGCATAAGCAGCATCATAAGCATCTGACTCTCGAGTAGGAATAGACTGTACTGGACCGGCAATTACAGGAATTTTGGCCGCTGCAATTTCATCAGCAACTCTCCATCCTTCTGCAACACCAGTAAGCACTACATTCTTGTAGCCACGCTTTTTAATCCACTCTAGCGCAGTTACGATGTCTTTTGCAGCGTTAACCTCGATAAACAAACCTAAAGTACCTTTTACAACAGGCACCAAAGCTTCGATTTCAGGATAGTCTCTAACATCGCCAGATCCTTCGATTTTAGCATAGAGCTCAGCTTTGTCCCAAGCATCATTAACCGTTTTTAATGCTCTTTCGACTGCTTTTTCTTGCTCCTCAGGTGATCTTCTTCTGTATCTACCGCCACCACCAGATGAAGGGAAATTCATTATAATTCCTTTAGAACCAGCAAACATTTGGTCAGGAGTGTATCCAAACAAGTTGATGGTAGCAGCTGTACCCGGTAAAACGCCACCCGCAGGGGCAGTCCATACTGTAGTTACTCCACTCACTCTCGTTACAGGGATGGCCACTGAATTAGGGTTAACGGCTGATAAGGCTTGCATTTGCGGGCTTAAGTCTCCGCTTTCGCTAAAGTCATTGGCTTCGGCAATGCTGCCTATTTCAGACAAACCTAATTTAGTACCTGAATCAATCATGCCTGGGTAAATTTCTTTGCCCTTGCAGTCGATTACTTCAGCATCAGCAGGAATTTTCACATTCGCACCTACAGCCTCAATAATTCCATTATTGATCAATAATGTACCGTTTTCGATGATACCGTTAGTTACGGTATAGATTTTAGCATTGGTAAGGGCGAACTTACCACCGCGTGCCTTCATTACTTGGTCGTCTTCTTGTCCGAAAGAAAGAAGCGGAACCATTATGGCGATTATTAATAATTGAAATACTCTTTTCATAGCTCCTTTCATTTGTTGTTAGAAAATAAGGCTTCGAAGCTAACTACCTCAGTATCCATGCACCTGTGCTGATCTTCTCTGTTGAAAATAGTTATGTTCTCAACGGCTTGCTCAGGGTTTATATAGATTCTTTGGTCTTTTATATCGTTAGCACGATCGAAGTATTTGACACCATCTACAAATGTCATTAACGGAATTGCATAAACAGAAAGGGGATGACCTTCGAAAATTGCCAAATCGGCATCTTTTCCAACTTCAATAGAACCGACTCTGTTTTCAATACCCAATTGTTTGGCTGGATTCAAAGTGATAAGCGATAATGCTTCTTCATCAGTTAAATCACCATATTTTTGAGTTTTTGCTGCTTCGTGAAATAGGTGTCTGATCAATTCACCAGAATCAGAATTAATAGAAGTAGTTACTCCATTTCTAGTCAAAATTGTAGCATTGTAAGCAGTAGAATAATAAACTTCTAATTTGTATGCCCACCAATCTGCGAATACTGAAGCCATTGCACCGAATTCAGCTAGCTCTGGCGCCACTTTATAAGCTTCGTTAGCATGCTGATAAGTTAATTTAGTAATGCCGAAATCAGCGAATACTTTCA
>JBLIKG010000088.1:0-8305 GCA_047636255.1 Roseivirga sp.
TGGCTTTGGTACTTTAACCATGAATTTTGAAGAAACGTCTGAAATGCCAAGTGAGATTTGGGTGAGAGTAGGGGCTGGAAGTCTTACTATTAATATGCAAGAGGAAGGTGCCCCAATGATGATTCGTATCAAAGATACTTCTTACAGAAAGTTGAAAATGCCTGCAGATTTTGTCAAAATAAGAGAAAACGTTTACGTAAGTGGCACTTATGAACCTGAGGCGGCCAACCTTTTGACCTTCAACATTGACCTAGCCATGGGCAGCGTAGTCTTTAGCCGCAATTAATTCACAGCATTACTTATTTCCGTAAAGCCCATCTAAAATCCGTTTAGCAGAAAGTTTATTATATTCAAGCATTCAATTTTAATCTTAGATTGCTTTTAAAGGTTTAATCACCTTTCTAATTTTATTTGAACTAAAACTAAACCATCTTGAATATTCTAGAAGTCCATCACGTTTCCAAGAACTACGCCCAGCATAGGGCCTTGAATGACGTGAGCATATCGATTCCTAAACAATCCATATTCGGATTGCTTGGCCCTAACGGAGCGGGAAAAACCACCTTGATCAGAATTATCAACCAAATCATCATGTCAGATGAAGGTAATATTTTGATTAATGGAGAAAAGCTTAAGCCAAGTCATGTGAAAATCATAGGTTACTTGCCCGAAGAGCGAGGTCTCTACAAAAAGATGAAAGTAGGGGAACAGCTTATGTACCTGGCTCAGCTTAAAGGTTTATCTAGTGGCGAAGCCCGCATCCGCATTAAAAAGTGGCTAGAAAAGATGGAACTTACAGAATGGGCAGGAAAAAAAGTGGAAGATCTTTCTAAAGGTATGGCCCAGAAAATCCAGTTCATCGCAACTGTACTTCACGAACCGAAATTATTGATTCTAGATGAGCCCTTTTCTGGCTTTGACCCTATAAATGCCAATTTAATCAAGGATGAAATTCTTGAATTAAGGGAAAAAGGAGCAACTATTATTTTTTCTACCCATAGAATGGAGTCTGTTGAGCAGCTTTGCGAAAACATTGCCATGATCAACAAGTCAGAAAAAATTCTTGATGGCACTAAAAAGGAAATCAAGGATTCTTACAGATCGGATAAATACAATGTTCAATACAAAGGCAAAATTTCAGAATTGAGTGCTGATTTTCAATTGCTCGAAACCAAAAACTTAGAAGATGACATATTTGAGGCTACAATTCAGTCAAAAGTTGGGCACAACCCTAACGACTTGCTCAGAGAGCTAATCAATAAAACAGAGGTGCACTCATTTGTAGAGTTGATACCATCGATCAACGACATATTTATTTCAATAGTGGAAGGAGGGAAAAAATCATGAACCAAATTTTCTTAGTACTCAAAAGAGAATACGTTACAAGGGTAAAAAAGAAGTCCTTTTTATTGGCGACACTTTTGACTCCGCTTATTCTTCCTTCAATCATTTTCGTAATTGTTTATTTCGGAACAAAGGACAAAACCTCTAATCTGGATGACATTATTGTCGTGGATCAAAGTGGTTATTTCACAGATGCTTTTAATGAGTCTGGTTATGAATTTGAATACATGACCGGGTCTTTGGATGATGGCAAAGCGGCTATGGCAGAGAAAGAAGCCTTCGGTTTGATCTTTATTCCCCCAGTCGATTTAGAGGATAAGACCAAAACTAGTTATGAAGGTTTTGCTTTTTACTCTAAGACTAACCCAAGTTTCCGGGTGCTACAGGACTTTGAGAAAACGATAAGCTCAAAGCTCGGAGATGTTAAACTTGAAAGGTCTGGCTTAGACCAAGAAGTATTAAAATCTCTTGATGCCAGGGTAAGTCTCGAATCCTTTAACCTTACCGATGAGGGCGAAGAATCTAAAAGTAACGCAGGTTTGAGTTACGCCATTGGTTACGGCACTGGCTTTTTGATTTATATCTTCATTTTCGTTTATGGTAGTCAAATCATGCAATCTGTTTTGGATGAAAAGACCAGTAGAATTGTAGAAGTGATCGTTTCATCTGTACGTCCATTCCATCTGATGATGGGTAAGGTGCTTGGTGTTGGTGCGGTTGGCTTTACACAGCTTTTGATTTGGATTGTATTGATCGGTGGCTTATCCACAGTTGGGATTTCGGTTTTGGGTGGCGGAAGCCAAGAAGTTATGGATGCCATGGCACAAGGTCAATCAGCAGACTTGACGCAAGGCCAAGAAATGGCAGTGAAGATTCAAGAAATGCTTAACACGATACCAGTAGGTAAAATTCTATTCTCTTTCTTGTTCTTCTTCTTAGGGGCTTACTTTTTGTATGGAGCGCTTTATGCCGCGGTAGGATCTGCAGTAGACAGTATTCAAGATGCACAGCAATTTATGCTGCCTATTGTATTGCCAATTTTGGCAGCCATTATGTCGATGTTCTTTGTGCTGGAAGATCCGAATGGAGGCTTGGCAGTAACTCTTTCTTTGATTCCTTTTACTTCCCCCATTATTATGATGGCAAGAATTCCTTTCGGGGTGCCTGATTGGCAACTTGCTCTATCAATGGTTTTACTAGTTGTTGGCTTTGTTGGAACAATTTGGTTAGCAGGTAGAATTTACCGAATCGGTATTTTGATGTATGGAGTTAAAGTAAACTGGAAAATCATTGCCAAGTGGTTTACAATGAAAGTTTAAGCGATTACTAAATCATAAAAAAGCCCCTTCAGTTTGGAACTGAAGGGGCTTTTGCTTGTAATGGTCAATATTATTACGCCCTAGGATAATCTGAATAGCCTTGAACACCAGGGGTGTAAAATGTATTCTGATCTGGGCTAGATAAGGCAATGTCGTTTTTCATTCTAGTAACCAAATCAGGGTTAGCGATAAACGGAACTCCAAAGGCAACTAACTCTCCTTTGTTGGCTTGCAAGTCTTTTTCGGCACTTTCTTTATTATATCCACCACTTAAAATGTAAACCCCTTTGAAGTTATTGCGGATAATATCTTTCACTCTCTGTGGTACTTCTGGCGCTCCCAAGTGTGAGTGATCTACAATATGAATGTAGGCAATACCAATCTTGTTCATTGCTGAAGCAATGTATTTGAACTGCTCATCAATGCCATCAAATTCACCCATTTCGTTGAAAACACCATAAGGAGAAAGACGGATGCCCACTTTATCTTTTCCAATGGCATCTGCCATTCCTTGCGCAATTTCAATAGCAAATCGGCTTCTGTTTTCATTCGATCCACCATACTCATCTGTGCGCTGATTGGCTTTTGGATTGATGAATTGTTCTACGAGGTAACCGTTGGCTCCATGAATTTCAACACCATCGAAACCAGCTTCGATCGCTAATTTTGCAGCATTGATATACTCTTGAATGGTTGATTTTACTTGTTCGGTCGTCATAGCTTTAGGAGCCGTGTGGTCCAGCATGCCTTTTCCATCTACATACATTTGACCACTAACGAGGATCCCACTTGGAGAAATTACTTCTGCGTCAGTAGGTAAGTTTTCAATATGACCGATCGCACCAGTATGCATAAACTGAAGGAATATTTTTGAGCCAGCCGCATGCACTTTTTCTGTAACTAATTTCCATCCTTCAACTTGACCTTGATTGAATAGTCCTGGAATTCGAGGGTAACCCAATCCATTTGGTGATGGTGAAGTGCCTTCTGTAATGATCAAACCAGCCTCTGAACGTTGTTCATAATATTCTGACATTAACGAATTAGCGGTATTTTTTTCTACAGCCCTTGATCGGGTCATAGGCGCCATCACTACTCTATTTTTTAGGGTGATATCACCCAATTTGAACTCACTAAATAATTTATATTCTGACATAATTTTTGAGATTTTCTAATTGAAATGCTCCTTTGTTAGGGCTTTGATGAAACCATAAATAGAGGAAAATGATTTCACGGATTGCAATTTTTTAATTGGCCTAAATTAACTTAGGGTAGCGAACACCGTTTTAAACATTATTGTTAACTTTCAAAAACCTTCGGATGCCAAATTATAAGACTATTCTTGAGAAATTAAACCTTGCTTCTGAAGACGTGAATAATCTCCATTGCATCAAGGTTTTGGATCAACTTACTAGTCTTTTTGAAACAATGGAATTGAAAAATATTCCAAAGGCTCAATTTTCAGAACTTATAAACCGGCTTGATGGCACGCTAGCAAAGGATACCATCTATGTACGGCAACTAGCAGTTCTAAAGACAGATATTTCAGAGCTGTTGAGAAAGGAATTTGGCCTTACAACTAGGCTTTATTTTCGCTCGAAATGGACTCTTAATAGTGGTTTATTGATTGGTATGCCAGTAGGTATGATTACTGGAGCGATTTATGGCTACGAAAGTATTTTCAATTGGATCACGCCAATAGGTATATTGTTTGGCTGTCTCATTGGTTTCTTTATTGGAAAACGTAAAGACGATATTGCAACAAAAAAAGGCACTAGGTTAGAAGTGATTTAATCTATAATCCCTCTTTAATACCCATATATAAGCTTTCTATTTCTACAATTCGAGCACTTAATTGGTCAAAACTTTCTTTACTCGCATTGCGCTGTAAGCCCTCTAAGGCTTTTACCAATTCAATGGCGCTTAGGTGTCGAGCTGGTGGCAACATTTTATGTGCCTCGTTACTGATACCATCTCTTATTTTAAATTTCACTGCCTTTTTGCAATTTTCTATACTTCTTGCAGAACTCGATTTGAAAATGCGAATCATTTCGTCAACGAAATCTTGATCGCCCATCTGACTAAGACTTGTCAAATCAAAATTAGGCGCCTTATCAGGTCTTTCAACCTTCATTATCGCTTTTGCTTTTCTTTTGGTTGTTTCACCCTGAATCAATGCGAGTAATTCCTCTTCATTAAACGGCTTTTTCAAAATGTGATTAAATCCTGCTTTGATACTTTGCTTTCTTTCATCTTCAGAGATGGTGGCCGTTAAGGCTATCATTGGGATTTCGCTATTTATTCCACCCTCTCGTCTAATGCGTTGAACTACTTCCCACCCTGTGTAGCCAGGCATTTTAGCATCGAGAATCGCAATGTCAAATGACTTATCTTTTAAGAATTGCATGGCTTCTTTCCCATCTTTTGCCATGACTAAATTTATGTTGTGCCCTTTGAAAATAGCCTCTAATAATTTCAAATTGAAGGGTTCGTCATCAGCTATCAAAATGGAGATCTCATTGAGCCGCACGGAAATCTTTTGACTGCTTCCCTCACTTGTATCTTTCGTATGCCCAAGCGTAACGGGCAATGAGACAATCATCGAAGTGCCTTTTTTTAGTTCGCTTTCAATGGTCAGTTGGCCTTCGTGCAATTTGACTAGCATGGCTGAAATTGCCAAGCCTAGGCCTGTTCCTTTCGATTGGTCATCTGTATTGGCTTGTTCAAACTCTTCGAATATTTTCGATTGCTTGTCTTTCGGGATTCCGATTCCAGAATCTTTGACTTCTAATCTCAGCTTAACTAAATCGCCACTTACTTTTTTGAAAGAAGTTATCAATTTCACGTAACCACTGTCAGTAAACTTAATGGCGTTGTGAATTAAGTTTAATAGAATTTGGCGGATGCGTTGTTCATCACCTATCACAAATTGTGGGACTTCATTCATTTCCAATTTCAGGTCGAGGCCTTTCTTGTTTGCCATTTCTTGAAAAATAGAAGTTGATTCCCTTAACAATTGGTGAAGATCAAAACTCTGCTTGTTGAGCGTTACTTTGCTAGCTTGAAGCTTAGACAAATCAAGGATGTCATTTAGTAAATGAAGTAGGTGGTCCGAAGAGCTTTTGATGATTTGAAGCTGTTCTTTTTGTTCGCCATTTTCAGCTGATTTTAATAGCTGATTAGTAAAGCCAGCAATGGCATTCATTGGAGTGCGAATTTCATGGCTCATATTGGCCAAGAATTTTTCTTTGGCAATGGCCAAATATTCCGCATTTCTTTTGGCTTCGCGAAGGATAGCCTGATATTTTCTGTTTCGGCCTACATAATTGAGCTGGCTAATAAGCGTAATTAAAAGGAGAGCACTAGACAAAGCCGAAAAGATGACTACTTCTCGATTGGTGTCTTTGGCAAGTCTCTGAACACTTTTTACATGAGTTCTGCCAGCTTCTAACTCATGGTCCTCCATAGTATCGATTAAGTCAATGATATGGTCTTGAAAAACCCTTGACTCCCTTTCCAGATAAGCGAGTTGGTATTGTAGTGCGTTGTCTTTTTCTGTGCTTTCCTCTTTGGCCTTAGCCAATTCTGACATTATTTCATTTTGTAGTATTTCTGATTGAGAAGGGGCTTGAATGGTGTCATTCTTTTGTTTTCTCGTGAAAATTCTTTTAATCAATCCACGCTTTTCAATGGTTTTTTCTACCGTATCGGCAGCAGCCAAAGCTTTGGGAATTTCATTTATTCTTGCGGTAAGTTCTTCCAGTGTATTGCCTAAGAGGTTATCGTTTACAGCTGTCAGTTTGGTCTGAATCTTAGCTCTTTCTTTGATTAAGTAAGAAAGTGAGTCGCAGTTATCTTTGAGCTCCTCTCGAGAATACTGACTTTTTAAGGAGTCTAGTAAGTATTGACTGTCATTTAATGCCTCATTAAAATTTCTTAAAAACTCTGGCTTTGGGTTGTTTCTATACGATTCTACTTCACGTTCCATCTCATTCACAAAAAAGGATACCTCCTTCAGGATTAATAAATTATAATTGGGTTCTGCATTTTCTTGCAGCTCATTTACCATATTATCAAGCCTTAAATAGGCCTGATATCCAGCAACAGAAATTATAACCGTGAGCACAATCAGAATAAGATTGACCATCCATGCCAGGGTGTGTCGAAGATTGTGTTTGAATTGAGCCATTGTTCGCGAGAGCGGTTTAAACGTTTGCTACAATATACGGGGTATTTCTGTTACAGGTAAATTAGGCTAATAAGCAAATAAAGGCTTCCTGATTTCAGGAAGCCTTTGAGTACTTCTATTAAAATAAGCCTATAAATAAGCTAGTTGTGGCTCTTGCACTCACATTGAAAATCGATACAAGGTTACCATTTAAAGTTACCTCCACGCTTGATGCAGTTTGAAAATCAAACTTGTTTTCAATTTGATTTTCAGAATAGTTAGCTACAATTAGTTCATAATCTCCCTCTGGCATAAAGGCCAAAGTAAAGTTACCGAAAGCATCAACTGTAGCACTGTTCACAGCGTTCTCAAATCTAGCTTCACCGTCAGTTGGTTCGCTCATTTCCGACTCATTGAAAGAGCCTTCTAAGTAAGCAAATACCACTACTTTATCGGCATTTTGCATGCTCTCATCGTTAACGTTTCCTTCAATTTTACCTACAGTCGCTTTAGTAATAAATATTGCAGTTGGTGTTAAGTTGTATTCGCCATTACCTCTTTTGACTAAGGCTTTTCTTAAATCTACATCAGCTACAAGCTCGGTAGTTCCGTCCACTAGTACTTCGAAATCACCTTTGATTTTATAGCCAGAAGTTGATCCGCTTGGTACGTTGATTTGTGATTTAGTTTGATCTGCAAATTCAACATAAGCTTGACTTGATGAAGTTAAGATCAATCTAACTTCTTGATAAGCGCCAGCTTGTAATTCAGCTTCTCCTAAAAAGTGAGTGTTACCATTCTGAAAATCCATAAGGTTAAATTCCTCAGGAGAATCAAAAGTAATTGAATTTCTAACCTGACCATTGGCTATAAATTGAGCTTCGTCTACCGATAGAAAAACACCTGTAATATTATCTGCATCAACTGCTGCATCAGTGGCTTCAAGTCTTGCAGTTCCCGTGCCGTCTAATTCTGATGCGTTGTCATCATCACAGCTCGAAAAGATTAGTGCTGGTACAATTAAAAGTGCTGCTATTAATGATTTTAAATTTTTCATAAATATTGGGTTTGATTAGAATTAAACTACTTCCCTATTTGCGAATGGCGTGCCGCATCCTTAAAAAGTGCTTTGGCGGCTTATTTAGATCATTTTCCTCATGTCCTAGGCTTGGCCAATAGTCACTTTGAGAATTTTTTTTTCATTTTGAAATAGATTTAACCAAAACGGAATCTTTAGGGAAATTCAAAAGTCTGATTTCAGGTGTCCATTTTTAATAGTCATATATCAAAAAGGCTGCTCAATACAATTGAGCAGCCTTTTTGATTAAACGAAACTATAAGCTTAATTTACTTTAGTAATTGCGTTGGCATCTAAAATCACAGCGGTTTGTGCTAAAGCACGTCCTGTCATAGATGCAGTTGTTAAGAATGTAATCCCTGTCATTGAAAGTATATTTCCTTCAAAATGCGATGT
>JBLIKG010000089.1:0-8121 GCA_047636255.1 Roseivirga sp.
ATTTCTTATGGCGGAAAAATATGGGACATCAATGTGAAATCGAAGAACGCAAAAGAGATCCCTTTCCGAGTTCAATCTAAAATCGAAATGGGTCCTGAATTAGATTTCGAATACCCAATCTCGGATTCTGAAGAATTCGTCATCAACCAAATCAGAGATATTGCGCCTTCTCCGAATGGAAAACAAATGATCTTTACTGCATTGAATGAGGTTTACATTATGGACTTGCCTAATGGCACACCAAAGAAACTTGTCAATTTAAAGGAAACTCAAGCAGAGCCAGTTTGGTCACCCAAAGGTGATTGGATTGCTTTTGTCACATGGCAGCCTGAAGGTGGTAAACTATACAAAGTACGGGCTGACGGAAGAAACCTGACTCAGTTGAATAAAGACAATGCCGTTTATCAAAGTCCAGTTTGGTCGAATGATGGCAGTAAAATCGTCTTAATCAAAGGTCAGTCGCAAGATTTTAGAGAGGCCTTGCAGAGAACCGCTTTTAAGGGAACCAGCGATTTAGTTTGGATTTCGGCCGAAGGCTCAAATGATAATTTTATTGCTTTTACTAAAGGAAGAAGTAATCCTCATTTCATCAAAAGCTCTGATCGCATCTACTTATCAGGATCTAGTGGCTTGTCTTCAATCCGCTGGGATGGCACGGATGAAAAGTTTCATTTAGAAGTTCGCGGAAAGGCATCGGCCGGATCTAGCAATGCTCCTCGCGCCTCATGGATTAAAATGGCACCAGAAGGAGATCAAGCATTGGCACAAGTCCTCAATGACCTCTTTCTAGTCACTGTCCCTCAAGTGGGTGATGAGGCGCCAAGTATTTCGGTGGCCAATCCTGAAAACGCAGCCTTTCCCTCCAGACAATTGACAGACATTGGTGGCCAATTCCCGGCCTGGAGCGCTGATGCAACTAAAATACATTGGGCAGTCGGTAATGCACATGTAGTGTATGACTTAGCAGCGGCAAAAGCCTTCGAATCTGATAATACAGCGGCTGTTGATAGTACAAAAAAAGACAGTAAGGATAAAAAGAAAACATACGAGCCAATTGAAAACCGTATTGAAGTGATGGCAAAAAGGGATACGCCAAAAGGTTCTATCCTGATGAAAAATGCTAGGATCATAACGATGAAGGGCAAGGAAATCATCGAAAACGGAGATATCTTGATTGAAAACAACCGTATCAAACAAATCGGAACCAATTTAACCGCTGATCGCAAGACCACAGTAATGGACATGTCGGGAAAAACTATCGTACCGGGTTTTGTAGATACTCACTCCCATTTCCGTCACCCAATTAACTTGCATCGAGGCGAGTTCTGGCCTTATCTCACCAATTTAGCTTTTGGGGTAATTACAACTAGAGACCCACAAACAGCTACTACCGATGTTTTGACATATGGCGATTTGGTGGATGCAGGAAGATTAATTGGCCCAAGAATCTATTCAACTGGCCCCGGTATTTTCAGTAGTGAAAACATCAGCAGCCTAGAAAATGCACAAAAAGTAATGAAGCGTTACAGCAGCTATTACAACACCAAGACGATCAAAATGTATGGCGCTGGCAATCGCCAACAAAGACAATGGTTGATCCAAGCTGCCTTTGAGCAAAGCATTATGCCAACGACTGAAGGTGGACTGGATTTCAAGAATAACTTAACGCAAGTGATCGATGGTTACCCAGGACATGAGCATTCTTTCCCTATTTTCCCTTTGTATAAGGACGTCATAGATTTGGTAGCCTATTCGCAAACAGCTTATACGCCTACACTTTTAGTAGCCTATGGTGGCCCATGGTCTGAAAACTATTTCTATGCCACTGAAAACCCGCATGATGATGCTAAACTAGATCACTTTATGCCGCATGAGAACTTAGACACTAGAACTAGAAGAAGAAACGATGGTTGGTTTATGAAAGAGGAGTATGTTTTCGAAGAAGAATCCCTTTTCGCTAAAGACCTAGTTGAAGCGGGTGGAATTGCGGGCGTAGGAAGTCACGGGCAATTGCAAGGCTTAGGCTATCATTGGGAACTTTGGGCCATCCAATCGGGAGGCATGAGCGAACACGATGCTTTACGTGCCGCCACCATTTTGGGTGCTTCAGCCATTGGCCTTGAAAGCGACTTAGGAAGTCTGGAAGTAGGTAAACTAGCCGATTTAATAATATTGAATTCCAATCCTTTAGATAACATCAAGAATTCTAAAGACCTTAAATATGTAATGAAAGACGGAAGGCTATACGATGCCAATACATTGGATGAGCTCTACCCTACGAAAAAGGTGCTACCGAAAATGTGGTGGATGGATTACGAACCAATGAACGTACCAGGCATTAAGAAATAGTCAAGATTTTCAAATTTTTATAAATTAAGAAAATAACCAAATGGTGTATTATTACGTAAATTAATTTGTAAATTTACACTATTATGGAGTATCAAAAAAATGAATCCGAAGCACTGCCGCTAGTGCTCCAAGAGCCATCTCTCGCCTATGGCCATTTCAATTATTTTGATTTGGCCACGAGAGATATCTCAAAAAACTACGTAAAACAGATTTTGACAATCTCACAACTGAGCCTGTCTGAGCTCATGGAAATAATTCCGATTTCCATTGACACTTATAAGCGTAAGAATGAATTCAATCCTCCTGTAACAGAAAAAATTCTAGAAATCGAAGAAGTCTACAAAACTGGGCTTTATGCCTTTGGCGAAAGTTTTCACACCTGGATGAGCACTCCAAATCAAGCCATGGCTGGTGTAATCCCTAAAAAACTACTTTCCAACAGTTTTGGGGTTCGTAAACTCCTCGATGAAATAGGCCGCATAGAGCATGGAGTACTTGCTTAATGTTGGTTTATAGACTGAGCCGTAGTAACTATGCCAATGACCTATCAGGGACGGGAGCGGCCATTTATGGTGGGCGATGGAATCCTAAAGGCATTCCCCTTTTGTATACAGCAGGAAGCATTTCATTGGCCTACCTCGAATATTTAGCACACAACATGCATGTGTTTTCAGCTAAGGCGATTACACTTTCAATTATCAAAATCAACGATCCATCAATTAAAGAAATTGATTTAAAAGACCTTAATGATGATTGGAGAACAAAGGAATACTCACCACTTTCTACTCAACAAGTCAGTAAGCAATTCTTCGATTCAGCTCAATTCCATTTACTGAAAGTACCCTCTGCCATATTACCTCATGAATTCAACTTTTTACTCAATCCACTTCACCCTAATCACAAGTTAATTACCATCGAAGAGCAGATATGTCCTTTTATCTTGGATGAGACGTTTTTTCAAAAATAGGATCGTTCTTTATATTTGGTCGGCTGACTTTTAAACAGTTGACCTTATTTCTAACCTTAATCAAATAACAATGGGAATATTTTGGGACCTCGTTCAACAAAGTCAAATATCAGATCAACAAACTAAAGCGGAATCACTTGAAGACCGCATTAGTCAACTAGAAATTGAGCTTAATAGCACCAAAACTCTGCTTAACAAGACTTTGCGAATTTTAGAAGAAGTAGTAGGGAAAGACATCGATGGTGATGGAATCACTGGGTAATTATTACCGATGATCAAAATCTTTTAGTTCTTATGACGATAATGGGAACATAAGCTCTTAATTAGAGTTAGGCTAATTAGATTGCAGTGCCAAAAGCACTATTACAACTCAAAAAGAAATTGATGAATAAAATCAAATCTGAAAACATCGAGCTTGGTAAAGCGAGAATACAATCGTTGTTAAAGTACGCGCAGGAACACAAGACTAAAGCCACCATTCAAATCATCAACTCTTTCCTTCCTTTCATAGGTATTTGGGTTTTGATGTATTTTTCTTTGGAATATAGCTATTGGTTGACTTTCGGCTTGGGTATTTTAAATGCCTTTTTCCTAGTACGTATTTTCATTATTCAACACGATTGCGGACATCAGTCTTTTGTAAAGAATAGAAAAGCACAAAAAATCATCGGTTACGCTTGTAGTTACTTTTCAACCATACCTTTCAACTATTGGTCAAAGTCTCACAATGTTCATCATAAAATGAATGGACAATTAGAATTGCGTGATATCGGTGATGTGACTACTTATACTGTAGCAGAGTTTCAGGAATTAAGTAAAGGCAAACGTCTTGCCTATCGTATTTACAGATCACCAATTGTCATGTTTTTAATTGGTCCTATTTATTATGTATTCATTCATAACAGACTCGCTAAAATCAAACTTCCCTCTTTCAAGAGCGCGAAAAAAGGCGTAATCATCAATAATTTATTGCTTTTGGCAATGTTTTCAATCCTTGGTTTTAGTTTAGGTTGGGCGAAATTCTTATTGGTTCACTTAACCATTCTAGTCTTATTCTCAATTATCGCTATTTGGTTCTTCTATGTGCAGCATCAACACGAACATGGTTACAAGCAATGGAAAAAGAATTGGGACTATGTAACTTCTGCGCTTCGCGGAAGTACTTACTATAAAATCCCTCCCGTATTTAATTGGTTGACAGGAAACATTGGCATACACCATGTTCACCATTTGAACCCATTGATTCCAAACTACAATCTTAAAAAGTGCATCAAAGAGAACCCTTGGCTAAATCAATTTCCAACCATTATTGGCTTCCGCGAAAGCTTAACTTTGGCATCGAATAAGCTTTGGGATGAAACCACTCAAAGAATGATTTCATTCAGAGAATATTATATGATGGAGAAAAAAGGATTAATTCCAGTCTACGTTAAGGCAAAGGACTAGCCTTAAGCTTCATATCAAAGAATTTAAAAAAACACTATATCATGTTTGATATAGTGTTTTTATATAATTATTTTTCTACATGAATTATAAATTGAGTGAATTAGCTGAAACTACAGCTCATTATATTAATACTACGCACCAGCATATTTTTTTGACTGGAAAGGCAGGGACTGGAAAAACAACCTTTTTAAAACACATCGTTAACAATACACATAAAAAAACTGTGGTTGCCGCACCTACCGGTATTGCAGCAATCAATGCGAATGGTGTAACACTGCATTCACTTTTACACCTACCCTTTGGGGCTTTTATCCCAGAAAGGATTACGCCTCCGAATATCGGTCAGCAGATTACCACTTTGCAAAATCTTTTTGGGAACGCAAAATTCAATGGCACCAAACGAGCCATGCTTAACGAGGTAGAACTGCTTATTATTGATGAAGTCAGTATGCTTCGTTCAGATTTACTGGATTGCATCGACCATATGCTTCGGTATGTTAGAAGAAGAACTTACGAACCTTTTGGTGGGGTACAAATGCTCTTTATTGGAGATCTTTTACAACTCCCGCCTGTAGTTAAGGACTCAGAATGGCGTATTTTGTCAGAATACTATAAAAGCAGCTATTTTTTTGATGCTCATGTTTTGAAAGACAATCCTCCTATTCATGTAGAATTCGATAAGATTTATCGACAAAGCGATGAGCAGTTTATTGAAATACTGAATCGATTTAGAGACAATCAGCAGTCACAAAAAGACATTGAGTTTCTGAATGGTTTTTATCAACCAGAAGTCAAAGACAAATCGGAAAAAGGCTTTATTTACCTAACTACTCATAATCGGAAAGCAGATGAGATTAACGAAAAAAGGCTCAATGCTTTAAAAACAGAATCTGTTAAGTTCGATTCAAAAATTGAAGGTGATTTCCCTGAAAATGCCTACCCGACCAATCAAAAATTGGAGTTGAAAAAGGGAGCACAAGTCATGTTCATTAAAAATGACTCTACTGGCCAATCGCAATATTTCAATGGTAAAATTGGGCAAATTTCAACACTCGATAAAAAAGAAATTTGGGTAAAGTTCGAAGATGGCACCGAAGTTCCTGTGAGCCATTATACTTGGGAGAACAAACGATATACGCTTAATCAAACCACAAATGAAATTGAAGAGAAAGTACTTGGCACTTTCATCCAATATCCGCTAAAACTGGCTTGGGCAGTAACTGTACATAAAAGCCAAGGTCTTACCTTTGAAAAAGCGATTCTCGATCTCTCTGATGCATTTACACACGGTCAGGTGTATGTGGCGCTGTCAAGATTAACCTCTTTAAAAGGACTTATCCTCGCTTCTCGCCTTCCTATGGATACCTTCGAAAGAAGCGACAGCATGAATAATTTTATGGCAACGAAGAGTGAGGCTAAACAATTAGCAAACCAGCTTCCATCCTTTCAAAAAGCTTATTTCGCCAAACTTGTAGAAAACACTTTCAACTTTGGCGCGCTTATTCAGACCCTCACGGAACACATCCAAAGTTTTGATAAAGAAGAAAGTCGTTCGGCAAAGCAACAATACATCAAATGGACACAGGATTTATTAGAGGCCTCCATCCCATTGAGAAAAATCGGGCAAATCTTCAGTAACGAAGTCCAAAACATATTGGTCCAAGAAAACTACTTTGATCAACTGATTGAAAGGGCTACAAAGGCTAAAGCCTATTTTAATGTTGAACTTGATAAGCTCAGCGAAATCATCCACGAGCATCAAAAAGAAATTAAGCTTAAGGTAAGAATTAGTGCTTATCAAAAGGAATTGAAGGGCATTGAGCAAGTTTACTTTAATAAAAAATCTGAAATCAACAGGTTTCATTTGTTAGTAAGCAATGCACAAGAAGGTAAATCTTTGAGTAAAGGAGAATTGTATGATTCATCATTGCTTAAAAACCGGAGTAAAGAAGTGCTTTCAAAAAAGGTCAAAACACCAACTGCTGAAATAAGCTTCGAGCTTTACCAAGCAGGGAAAAGTGTTGAAGAAATTGCCGAAGCTCGTGGTATGGTGCCAAGCACTATTGAAGGTCATCTGACTCAATACATTAGCACTGGCCAAGTTGACATCAAGAAACTCATCAACGAAGAAAAGCTAAAAGTGATCCTAAGCTTAATCACTCATGAAACCACAGGCACCCAAGAAATCAAAACTAAATTAGGCGAAGAATACAGCTATGGAGAAATTAGAATGGCTATTACCTACTCTAAAATCCATGAGAAATAAGACTTTTACCAAGCTCTGATTTATCCTTTTTCAATTTGATTTAAGAATTACATTTTCGAGAAAATTAATCTTATCAAATCACGATTAATGCGCCTGATTGGAATCACCTTTGATTTGGAATAGCAATTGCCTAATCCCAATTAAACAGATTCATACTATGAAATCATCATTTAAAATTATTGTCGCATTTTTCATTTCAGTTATTTTATTAACAGGCTGCCAAGCCAGTAATACTGTAAAGGGCGGTGCCATTGGTGCGGCTGCAGGAGGTGTACTTGGAGGCGTTATTGCGGGCAAGGGCAATACAGCAGTAGGTGCTATAATCGGAGCGACTGTTGGAGGAACAGCAGGTGCATTAATCGGACGTAGAATGGACAGGCAAGCGGAAGAGCTTCGAAATGATTTAAAAGGAGCTAAAGTAGAACGTGTAGGTGAAGGTATAAAAATAACATTCGATTCAGGATTGATGTTCGTAACTAACCAATCTTCTTTGAACGTGGACACTAAAGAGAACTTAAAAAATCTTTCCACCACGCTTCAGAAATATGAGGACACTAATGTTTTGATCGAAGGCCATACGGACAACACAGGAACTGACGAATATAACTTGGAACTTTCTAAAAAAAGAGCTTCATCGGTGCAGGACTACTTAGTTTCTCTTGGGTTGAATTACCAAAGACTTCAAATCGCAGGTTACGGTGAAAGCCAACCTATCACTGAAAACGATTCAGCCGCAGGAAGACAATCCAATCGCAGGGTTGAAGTAGCTATTTATGCTAATGACAAAATGCAAAAAATGGCGAAAAGAGGCGAATTAGGCAACTAGGATTAGGTTTAACATACCAGTTTTAAAAAGAGGTGATATATCCAAAAATGTATCACCTCTTTTTGTTTTACAACGTATACCCAAAAATGAAAATTCAAGCCTTTCTACTAACAGTCCCTCTTCTACTGTTATCTTCTTGCGAAAAAGAACCCATTAATACATCGCTTTCGGATACAGTTACTAGCTATTATAAGGCGTATGCTGAACGAACAGACTTTGAAAAATTCTTATCATTCTATGATAACAGTATAGTGCTGGAAGATATGA
>JBLIKG010000090.1:0-8098 GCA_047636255.1 Roseivirga sp.
CAAACATGGTGACTTGGCTTGAAATAGGGATTTCTTTTTGAAGTTTTTTGCCTAGACTATCTAGGAATGGATATTCATCAGCCTTGTTGGGGAAGTAGTCTGTGATAAGCAATGGAACAATGGATTCATCCATTTCCCAAGCCATCTTTTTCAATTTCTTTACTTTTTCAGCTTCTAAAGCTGTTCCTTCAGTCATTAATTCCTCCATTTGAAGATTATCGCCTGCTTGTTGAGCTCTAGAGTATCTTTGATTGAAGTCTTTTACAACTTCAGAGTAGGCACCCATATAATCCAAAACCTTATTCAGATTTACTAAATCCTCAGAGCCTTTTGCTTCAATAAATTCTCCACCTTGACCATCTGCCTCTATAGTGATGTCGTCTTTGTTTAAAACAAGCATTTCGAACTGTTGTCCGTACACATTGATGCGGTAAAATCCAGGTTCATTGACTTCTGCCTTGATTTCAAAGTCTCCTTTGTCATCTGCATTTACAGTATTCACGGTCACCATCTGTCCCACTTCGAATTTCTCTAAGATGATTTCACCTTGAGGAATTGGGTTTTTGATTTTACCCGAAACGCTAACAATACCGTCATTCTTGGTGACCGAACAAGCCCCTAAGACTAAAACAGCTGCTGCTAAGAGGACTGAATTCTTTATGCTCATATTCATGAAAGTTCTTTTTCTATAATTGTTTTGATCTTTTTAGGGTCGGCCTTGCCCCCACTTTTCTTCATAACATCACCCATAAAAAGACCTATGAGAGCCTTTTTACCCTTCTTGTAATCATTGACCTTATCTGGCAAAGATAATAAGACTTCTTTCACTAATGTGAGCAGTTCATCATCATTACTGACCATTAACAAATTCATGGACTCTGCAAGTTCCAAAGCGTTTGTTGGCTCGCTTACCATTCTGGGAAGTATTCTTTGAGATGCAATTGAGAAACTAACTTTATTCGATTCCACCAAATTAATAAGCCCAGCCAATCTTTCGCTAGTGAGCTTAGTGTCTGATAACTTCAGATTCAGTTCATTCAAAACTGCCTTTAATGGACCATTGATCCAATTGGCCGCTGCCTTATATGCAGAAGTCAATTGACACACTTCATCGAAATAAAGGGCAGTTTCTAGTTCCTCGGTCAATAATTGAACATCGTAATCTGCTAGGCTATAGTTCTTCTTAAACTTAGATCGAAAATCGGAAGGCAACGCAGGCATTGCTTGGTGAATCTCGGTTAACACTTCTTCGGTAATCACCATCGGTGCTAAATCTGGACAAGGGAAATAGCGGTAATCATTCATGGTTTCTTTGAAACGCATGCCAGCGGTTGTTCCAGTCATTGGATCAAAAGTTCTGGTTTCAACGAAAATCTCCTCTCCTTTTAGCGCAAGCTCCAATTGTCTTTCTAATTCGTGATCAATGGCCTTCCTTACGTTATTAAAGGAGTTCATGTTTTTCACTTCTACTTTTTTACCCAACTCCGTTGCCTCTAAGGGCATAATGGAAATGTTTGCATCGCAACGTAACTCTCCATTTTCCATGTTCGCACCGCTGATATTGAGGTAACGGACAATCCTACGCAACTCTTGAAGGCAAGCGACAGCTTCTTCAGACTTGCTCATATCAGGTTCAGTCACTATTTCAATCAATGGCGTTCCAGCCCTGTTCAAATCGATCAAAGTATCTGGTCCATCGTCATGTATTGACTTTCCAGCATCTTCTTCCAAATGAATATGATGCAATTGAGCGAATTCTTTTTTTAAATTTTCACCCACTAAAAGCACTGTTCCTCCAACACAAATCGGAGTTTTGTCTTGTGTAGTTTGATATCCTTTGGGCAGGTCTGGATAGAAGTAATTTTTTCTAGCAAAGTGATTTTCCTTGGTAATTGTGCAACCACAGGCCAAGCCAATCTTAATTGCTTTCTCCAACACTGCCTCGTTCAAAACCGGTAATGTACCGGGATGCCCCAAAGAAATCTCGCTTACATTGGTGTTCGGAGCAGCACCAAAATCGTTAGGATCAGAAGAAAATATCTTAGAAGCTGTATTCAACTGTACATGCACTTCTAAGCCTATAACTGACTTATAACCAGATTTATATAACTTTTCTTGAATGCTAATCAAAACTTTCCACTTTAGCTTTGGCTTCAGAGATCACTTGATCCAGTCCTGACAAGTCTTTACCTCCTGCCGTTGCAAAGAAAGGTTGTCCGCCTCCTCCACCTTTAATGGCTTTTGCGAATTCTCTCACCAGATTACCCGCATTTAAGCCTTTATCGACCACTAAATTATCAGCGATAATCACAGAGATTTGAGGGCTGCCATCTACATCTGCAGCTAACACTGCAAATAAATTCTCCACCTCATTTCGCAATTCAAATGAAATCTTCTTCAGCACTTCAGCATTCGGCACTGATATTTTCTGGATGATTGAATTGACGCCATTCATGGCAGTAGCCGTTTTAATCAACTCATCCTTAATCACGTTAGACTGCTTAGCATGCAGTGTCTCTAACTCCTTACTGAGCTTTTGCTTATCCTCCAATAGTGCGGCAACTGCTTTAGGAAGGTCAGAAGGGTTTTTCAACAATTCCTTTAACTCTTTTAACAGGGCATCTTGCTCATGCACATATTCCAATGCCTTAGGTCCAGTGAGCGCTTCGATTCTACGCACACCTGCAGCTACTGCGCTTTCTGAAACGATTTTTAAAAAACCAATTTGACCAGTCGCTCCAACATGCGTACCACCACAAAGTTCAACCGAATAAGCTGGGTCGAAAGTGATCACGCGCACAAACTCACCATATTTTTCTCCAAATAGTGCTGTAGCACCCATTTTACGAGCTTCTTCAATCGGAACGTTCCTTTGCTCACTCAAATGGATGTTTCTCCTGATTTGCGTATTGACAATTCTTTCAATCTCATCAATTTGCTCAGCATCAATTTTTGCAAAATGGGCAAAGTCAAAGCGCAATACTTTATCAGATACTAACGAACCTTTTTGCTGAACATGATTGCCTAAAACTTGGCGTAAAGCTGAATGAAGTAAATGTGTTGCAGAATGGTTATTCTTAATGAGCTCTCTTCGATTCGTATCTATTGAAGCTTCAAACAATGCTTCTGGTTGCGCTGGAATCTTATCTGTAAAATGAACAATTAAGTCATTCTCTTTATGAGTATCGAGTACTTTGATGGTTTCAGTATCACTTTTCAAAATGCCTTTATCGCCTACCTGTCCACCGCTTTCGCCATAAAAAGGTGTTTTCTCTAATACGAGTTGATAGACAGAACCTTTCTTTTCTTTGATCTCTCTGTACTTGATGATTCTTGTTTTTGAAGAAGTATCATCATAACCGATAAATTCAGAGGTTTCATCTTCCCCCACAAAAATCCAATCGCCTTTTTCTTGGGCCGCATCCGCTTTTGAACGTAGTTTTTGCTCTTGCATGGCCTCATTAAAACCAGCCTCATCAATGCTCAAACCATTCTCTCTTGCAATCAAACTCGTTAAGTCAACTGGGAAACCAAAAGTATCGTAAAGCTCAAAAACTACTCGGCCATCAATCACTTTCTCGTCCGAAGCCATATTGGACTTCACTTGATCAAGCCTTTTAAGGCCGTTCTCTAAAGTCCTTAAGAAGGAAGATTCTTCCTCCTTAATCACTTTCCCAACAAACTCTTCTTGGCTCACCAATTCATCAAAAACTCCAGTGAACTGCTCCGCTAAAACTGGCAATAAAGTATATAAAAATGGCTCCCTGAAGTTCAGGAAGGTATAACCATAGCGAACTGCCCTTCTTAAAATCCTTCTGATTACATAGCCAGCCTTGTTATTGGATGGTAATTGTCCATCAGCAATAGCAAATGATATGGCTCTGATGTGATCTACAATCACTCGGATGGCTATGTCTATTTTTTCATCCGTACCATATTGAGCCCCAGAAAGCTTTGAAATATGAGCAATGAGTGGTGCAAAGACATCAGTATCGTAAGTTGACTTCTTGTCTTGTAAAGCCATTGATAGACGTTCAAAGCCCATACCTGTATCGATATGTTGAGCAGGAAGCGTTTCCAAATGTCCATCTGCCTTTCTATCGAACTGCATGAATACCAAGTTCCAAATTTCCACCACTTGTGGATGGTCATTGTTGACAAGGTCCTTCCCTGGCGTTTTTGCAATTTCTTCGTCTGTTCTTAAATCCACGTGAATTTCGGAGCATGGCCCGCAAGGTCCAGTATCCCCCATTTCCCAGAAATTATCCTTTTTATTCCCACCAAGAATTCTTTCTTCAGGAATGTATTGTTTCCAATAGTCAAAAGCTTCTTGGTCGAAAGCCAAGTCTTCTGAAGTGTCACCTTCGAAAACCGTGACATAAAGTTTGTCCTTTGGCAATTGGTAAACCTCAGTCAATAATTCCCAAGCCCACTGAATTGCATCCTTCTTAAAGTAATCCCCAAAAGACCAGTTTCCCAGCATTTCGAACATGGTATGGTGGTAGGTATCAATGCCTACTTCTTCTAAGTCATTGTGCTTTCCAGAAACCCTCAAACACTTCTGGCTATTGGCAGCCCTATTATAGTCAACCTTCCTATTGCCTAAGAAAAGATCCTTGAATTGGTTCATACCAGAATTGGTAAACATCAATGTAGGATCGTTTTTGATCACCAAGGGTGCTGAAGGCACATAATGGTGAGTTCTAGCTTTAAAAAATTCTATAAACTTGGACCTTATTTCTTTGGATTGCATCTTAGTTGAATTAATTGCGTTTAAGCTGAAGCTTAATTTTCGTACCTTTGGCAAAACTATTTGTTTTCCAATGTAAGGGCACAAAATTAGGAGAATTTCAAAAAGGATTCTTAATGTCAAAAATAAAATATTACTACGACACCGAGACTTGCAAGTACGAGCGCGTAAAGGTAAGAAAGCGCGATGTAGTCATTAATGCACTCGGATTCATTTCTCTCTCACTTATTTTGGCCGTCAGCATCATTGTGGTGTTGAGCCAATACTTTGATTCTCCAAAGGAAGTGGCCTTAAGAGACGAAAATGAAGAATTGAAATTGTATTATGAGTTAATGCAAGACCAAGTAGATGGAATGGACGCCATGCTTGGTGTTTTGCAAGAAAAGGATGATAACGTTTACCGTGTAGTTTTTGAAGCGGAGCCTATTCCAGAAACAGTTCGTGAAGCAGGAAGTGGTGGAGCTCAGCGCTACAGAGAGCTTTTGGAAAGTGACATGGAAAATAAAAACTTGGTTGTAACCGCGCTCGAAAAAATAGATCGGGTTAAAAAGAAAATGTATATCCAAACCAAGTCTTATGATGAAGTAATGGACTTGGCGCTAAATAAAGAGAAGCTTTACGAGTCCATGCCAGCAATACAGCCTGTTTCTAATAAAGAATTAAGGAGACTTTCTTCTGGATTCGGCTTACGAACCGATCCTATTCTTAAAGTAAGAAAAATGCATTACGGAACTGATTTTTCTGCGGAGCAAGGCACCCCTATTTATTCTACTGGAGACGGTGTAGTGAGCGATGCCATCAATAGCTTAATTGGATATGGTAAGCATGTTATGATTGACCACGGCTTTGGTTATGAAACACTTTATGGCCACATGAGTCGATACATCGTGCGCCCAGGCCAAAAAGTAAAACGTGGTGAAATCATTGGCTATGTAGGTAGCAGCGGAAAGTCTACCGCGCCACATTTGCACTACGAAGTGCATATCAATGGAAAAGCAGTGGATGCAGTAAACTACTTCTACAAGGACTTAAATCCTGCTGAATATGAAGAGATTTTAAGACTTTCATCTATTGAGAATCAGTCTTTAGGTTCATACTCAAATCGTTAATTCTAATATTAGAAGTGTAAAGCGTACACATCTTAATTGCCAAAAAATCAAAAGACATTGAGTCAAGACTTCATGGCAAAAATATAGAATTGTAATGCGTTAGGTTAAATGATATATTAGCTCATACTTTTTAAAAAACACCTAGTAATTCTCGTTGAATTCTTTACTTTTGAATTAGCTCGAAGTGGAATAAAGCTTCAAGCGTTTCTTTTAATTCGCCTCATAACTTGTTGATATGCCCTACAAAGCAAAACCTATTGAAAAAAAATATTTCACCATTGGTGAAGTGGCTAAAGAATTAGGGGTTGCTACTTCGTTGATTCGTTTTTGGGAAAGTCAATTCGATTTTATCAGCCCAAAAAAGAACAGCAAAGGCAATAGAAAATTTACGCAAGACGACTTGAAGAAGCTTAAAATGGTTTACCACTTGGTAAAAGAAAAAGGCTATACACTTAACGGTGCGCACGAGCATATCAAAACTCACAAAGATAAAATTGAGTCTGAGGCCGAAATGATCAATTCATTAAAGAAGATCCGGGGCTTTTTGGAAGAGATGAAAAACCAATTACCATGACCGAAGACAAGCTGCACCAGGTAGCCTTGTCATTAATTCCAAAAATCGGCCCTACCCTTTCTCGTCAACTCATCAATTACTTTTCAACCCCACAAGTAATTTTCAACACAACCAAAGGAAAACTTTCTAAGGTACCTGGTGTAGGAGAAAAATTGGCCAGCCTCATCCCTAATCAAAAGGAATTGCTTGTAAAGGCTGAACAAATCATCAATGATTCCATTAAGAACGATATTCAAATTCATTATTACAAAGAAGCTAGTTTCCCTTCGAGGTTATTGAATATCAGCGATGCGCCCATTGTACTTTATGCAAAGGGCAAGGCCGAACTAAATCCTGTAAGAACCATTGGTATCGTAGGCACAAGAAAAGCCACCAAATACGGCTTACAAATCACTGATGACATTGTTGGGCAGATTAAAGCGCATGATGCCACGATCATATCTGGCTTGGCTTATGGCATTGACGTGAGAGCGCATGAGGCTTCACTGCAGCATCAAATCCCTACAATAGGCGCTTTGGCCAATGGATTAGATAAGGTTTATCCTATGGGAAATAGAAATGTAGCCGCTAAGATGTTAGAGCAAGGAGGATTGGTGAGTGAATACCCGATTGGTACGGAAGCCGACCCCAGACTCTTTCCTGCAAGAAATCGCATTATCGCGGGTTTATCTGATGCCTTGATCGTTGTTGAAGCTGCTAAAAAGGGAGGAGCATTGATTTCAGCGAATATTGCTGATAGCTACAATGTTCCAGTATTTGCGGTTCCTGGTGAAATCGGCAAGACCTATTCCGAAGGCTGCAATTACCTTATCAGGAATTTTAAGGCGAGCATTTTCACTACTTTCAAAGATGTGGTCGAAGCCTTGAATTGGGATATTCAGGCCACAGCCAAAACCCAAAGCCCCGAACTGAAATACAAAGACTTACTGGGCGATGAAAAAAGAATAGTTGAAATACTATTGAAAAACGGACAGCAAATGCATATCGATCAACTTTGCTGGCAAAGCCAATTGAGCATGAGCCAACTGGCTTCCACGCTTTTGCAAATGGAATTCGCAGGTTATATTAAGCCTTTGGTTGGCAAAGAATTTAGATTAGTTTAAATAGCACTTCCCGCCTCTTAAAGTATTGTATTTTAAATACTTAGACCAATCAACTATTTTTTTGGTCCTCAAGGAAACAGAAATCTATGATTCTAACTATTGTTTTAGTTGTTTGCTCTAGTTTTATCACACATCTTTCAACTTAATTTTTAGTCAAAGGAATAATCCATTTGCTTATTTAAGTTTTAACTAATGAAAACCTTCAAACAGATTTCACTCATAATAGTCTCAATAGTTATTTGGGCAGTGTTTCTTTTTTATGGAGCCACTAACGGTTTTATATTAAGATCTATCAGTTCGAATAATTCCCCTGAAGCATTTATCAAAGCAACAAAAGAAAAAATCGATAATGAGTTTGTTGGGAACCTCGCGATGGTATTGGTAGAAGATGGTCAGGTAGCTGGCAAGTATTTTCATTCCATTGATAGTGAAGTTGATGAAAACACGGTGTTCCTTATGGCTTCGGTGAGCAAATGGGTTACTTCTTGGGGTATTCTTGCGCTAGTGGATCATGGTAAATTAGATTTAGATCGCCCTGTGGATGATTATTTAACCCGTTGGC
>JBLIKG010000091.1:0-7988 GCA_047636255.1 Roseivirga sp.
AGATTTCTCTTCCAGAGGTGGTGACTACATTACTTCCAGATCCATCTTTTTCGATAGATTTAATATTACCGAATTCAATTTTCATGTCACCATCTCGGGTATCTCCATCAAGTACGTTGGTAGAATATCTTTCATCGTGATCCCATTGAATCCAACCTGTGATCTTGCCGCCATAGTAAGTTACTGTTCCGTAAAGTGGGTCTCCGATTCCATTGGCAATTTTACTTGGGGTATTCATGAATTCAATTGACTCTATTCGGCTCCAATTCAATTTTGTTTTTCCCAACTCCTGATCCATTATGGTAATAGTAGTGCCGAAATCATCAGAACCATCTTTTACCATGATCCTGTCACCATTTCTTAAAGTGAGTTCTACCTCAGAACGTCTGCCAATATCTATTTTTGATATGTTGCCAAATTCTGTTCTGAATTCATGGGTGGTTTCCCAATCATCTCGTCCCCAACTAATGTTGAAATAGCTCCAACCTCTATTGTCGCGTTGTCTTTCTCTGATTTCGTTTCTGTCTTCTCGAGAGAGGTAGCGATAGTTTTCATTGTCCTCTTTAGTGCCATTAAAGTGATCGGTCCAGAATGCTTCTCCTCGATCTCCCCAGCGCATTTGGCCGGTATAGCTATTGCCATCTATGGTTGTGATTTTGCCATAAATAAAGCCTTCATCTTGTGCTTTAACATTTAGGTTAGTAAGGGCCAGAAAGGCCAGAATAATTGCTGATTTAGTAATGAGTTGTTTGACCATTGTATTTGAGTTTTGATTAATAAGTCAAATATGATGGATGAGGAACTACATAAAAATGGAATATGGCTCTAGCTAGCTATTCTTAGACTGAATCGGGAGAGGAAAGGGTTGAACTAGTTCAGGCTTAATTGTCTAACCACATTTTGAAAAGAGGGGTTTTCTCTGAACTGACCACGATATCTTCGTCTATTTCAGGCTGAAGGGCTAGTTTTACTCTTCCTTTGAAGTAAGGATGAATGTCACTCACGGCATCAAAGTGCACTAAGAATTTTCGATTCACTCTAAAGAATTGCTTGGGGTCAAGCATTTGATCTACTTCTTCAAGCGTATTGTCAATGATGAACTTTTGCTTTTCAAAAGTCACAATGAAAGTGAGTTTATCATAGGTGTAGAAGTAGGCAATTTTATCGGTTGGAATGGCCTTTATTCTTTGACCCACTTTCGTTAAAAATCGAGACTTATACTCTTTGTTTTGTTGATTGATGAGCGCTTTAATACTTTCTAAATCGAAAGGCTGTAAAGTCGCTGAATCCATCTTGTCATCTAGTTTTTGAAATGCATTTGATAGCTTTTCTTCTTGTATTGGCTTCAATAAGTAATCCACACTATTTACTTCAAAGGCCTTTATGGCGTACTTGTCATAAGAAGTAGTAAAGATAACTTTACATTTAGGTTTGATTTGATCAAAAATCTCGAAACTCGAACCATCTAACAATTGAATATCGCTGATGATTAAATCAGGCTGTTCATTTTTCTGAAACCAATCTAGTCCAGCTTCAACAGACCTTATATTGCCTACAATTTGAACATCCGGTTTTAACACCTTGATAAGCTCGATTAATCTTTCAGAAGCTAGTTTTTCATCTTCAATAATTAATGCCTTCATAATCTCGAGTTTTGATCTACTTAAATTTCTGAAATATTAATGAGAGGAACTTTAACGATAAAGGAGGTAGCATTTTTATTTACTTCAACTTTTTGATCTGTGAAATACGAATACCTTTTTTTAATGTTCTCGAGCCCCGATTTGTTGCTGTCTTTTACTTCTACTTTCTTTTCTTGAAGGTTATTCTTAATCACTAAAAAGCCGGATCTACTTTCAATAGAAATTTTCAAGGGTTTGGTTTCTGTGATTAAATTATGCTTAATGGCGTTTTCAATCAGCATTTGTAAGGTGAGCGGAGGAATGTAAAGCTGTTCAAGGCTTTTGTCAATGTGCATTTCGAGCTGAATAGTCTCCTCAAAACGAATACTCAATAGATACATGTAGGCGTTAATGAAGCCCAACTCTTGCTTCAATTCAACCAGTTCCTCCGAGCTGCTTTGAAGGATAATTCTATATACTTCGGCAAACTTTTCTAAGTAGGCTTGAGATTGCTTTTGATCCTTCGATATCAGAGAGGACAGGATGTTCAGATTGTTGAAAAGGAAATGTGGATCGAGGTGATTTTTTAATATGGTTAACTCTGCTTTAATGGATTCCTTTTGAAAATTTTCTGAGGCCAGTTGAGCGTCTTTCCAATTCCTTAAAAACTGAATTCCAAAATTGATCGAGATTACGGGCATTAAAACCAAAATCCCTAATGCGTTTATCGAAGCAAGTTGAGTGGCGTCAGGTGGATCTTGCGTCAAAGCAAATTTGAAAATAAGATAGCTGAGATTGATTACTGCCAATGAGATAAGAATGCCGAGAACTAGCTGTGTATAAAATCGCTTGTTTCCGTAAACGAGCCAAGGCAGTTTATTGTCTAGAAGGTTGGTTAAAAGACGGTTGAAGACAAAGATGAGAATCAACATTAAATCGATCCAACCTAAGGTAAGGTAGTAGCTTCGCGGAGCTTCCGAGTTGGAAAGTAAAAGAAAGCCAATGCTCGTAAGCACCAAAAAGATGACAATTCCTATGTTATGACTACGGTTGAGTTTCAATATGCTGGCGCTCAGTCAAAGATAATTTCGTCAATTTTTGACCAACGAATATAAACAGGTTTCGCATCTTTCGAGGTAAAAACCAATACTCCATCGTTTTCTTCAGAAACGTCACGCGATTCACCCAAAAGTAGATTCATTCCATTGCGAAGAATGACCATTGAATAAGCGTAATTTTTCGGAATGATGTTTTTGATGTTTTTGAAAGGAATTTTATAGGTGACGCGATCATCTTGACCATCCAAAATCTCAAATTCCCAGGCTTCGTCTAAGTCATAAGCAATTAATCCTTCATGTTCTTCTCCACTCACTGTGATCACTTTCCCTCTAAGGCCTTTTGGACTTTTGAAATCTGAATATTTCAAACCAGTTTTTAATTCCTCAAGTGTTTCTAGCGATTCAAAATCTCTCCAAGGAATAACGATTTGACCGATGTCTGGGTCATTAATTAAAATGCCGGAGTTTTCATCATTGACATCATTTGAACCAGTGAGGTAGAATTCTCTGCCTGATTTAAGGATAACGTCTACTCCATTTCTATTTTTGGTGATTTTAGCAATCGAACGAAATGGAATTTCTTTGTCACCATCTCTATCTTTTCCATTTAGAACATCATCTAAAAATCGCTCATTGTGTGTGTTTTTGGATACCCCTTGGTCCCATTGTATTGTACCTGTAAATGATCCTCGTCTGCCAGCATTCACCCTAGCAATTATTGGCTCGCCAAAACCATTTTTATTTTGGCCAGCGTTTTCCATGAACTCTACTTTTTCAATTCGATCCCAGTTGAGCTTTACTTTACCGAGTTCATCATCAAAAACGCTAACACTTCCTCCAATATCCTCATAACCTGGACCTAGCAGTTCTAAAATCACATCATTTTTCATGGTGAGTAAGCCTTTGCCCCTCCCTGTTGGTTTAATGGATTTAATATCTCCAAAACGCGCATCAAATTGGTGACTTGTTCTGCTGAATTTATCTTCCCAAATGCTCAAAACCCCTAAATCAATGCCTAACCAAGATTCGCCACCATCTTTAGTTGAGATATCCTGAATTTCTTTTTTTGAAAGAAATTTTAGGAAGTCGTTCGTACTTTTTTGTGCATTAAGAAGTTCGGTCCAATAAGTTTCATCATCTCCCCAACGAAGGTATCCCTTATAGGTATCGCCATTTATGGTGGTCACAGTTCCGTAAAGAGCGAGGTTATTGGTCTGTGATTTCGCTTTATTGATTACTATAAGCATACCAACAAGTACACCAAGGGCAAGCAAGCCTTGACGCAGTCTTTTATTCACGATTTGTTCGCTACGGTTCATAAAACAAACGTAGGGCAAATGCATGTCCCAAAATATGCTTTCTGGCTGTATCCGCATTTTGTTAAACTGAATCGGGAAAAACGACTGTTAAGCACTTAATCATTTAGGAAAAATGGACGCATCAAGTCCTGGAACAATTCTCAAAGCGTTTTTATAGTATATTTTTTTGAGCACCTCGTCTGATAAGCCCAATCCATACATATTCCAATAAGCGTGGTATTTTTTATAATAAGGAAAGTATTCGTCTTGAGTTTCTAACACTCTAAAGTAAGTAGGGTACTCATCAGGGTTGTAGGAATCTTTACCAAAAAGTACACGATTTTGGTATTTAGTTAGAAAAGCATTGGCAAATTTTGGTTGTCTTCCGAGCTCCGCAATCACAGCTCCAATCTCTACCATCATATTGGGCATTTCGTCTAACAACTCACTCAAATGAGCAAGATCATTGGCATACCAAGCCATATGGGCTGCGATAAAAGTAGTGTTCTTGTGTTTTTTGAAAACATTGTGCTGCTCTTGAATCAAAGTTTCCCAAGAAACAGGATTATCATTTTCTCTTTTTCTATTAGGGTGTGTTTTTAATTCTAACCAACGTTCATTATTAGCATCGAAGGGCTCCCAGAATGGTTTTGGATCAGCGGTGTGAATAAGCACGGGGATGCCCAGTTCACCACATTTTGCCCAGATTGGATCTAATCGAGGATCATCAACAGCTACTCTCTTTCCGTTGATGTCCTTCACTGAAAAGCCAAGGCTCTTGAATATTTTAAGCCCTTTTGCACCTGCTTTGAAATCTCTTTCTAATTGCTCAGCTGCTCTTTTTCCCCAATCTTTTTCCCCTACATTGTTAAAGTCAACATTAGCGAACACTACAAAACGGTTCGGTTGATTCGCTTTAATGTTCTCATTTGCATCGACAATGGTTTTTCCAGAACCACCGCTAAGGTTTACCATAAGACCCATGTTCAATTGGTCCATTTCATCAGCTAACTTGTTTAAGTCTTGTTGCCCCATTCTCCATTGGTGGCTATGAATATCAATGAATGGAAATTTGGCCCTCTTCACTAAATGCTCAGGTACTTTGAGTGTAGATGGGGGATTATATTCTTCGAAAGAAACTTCTTGGGCAGTAATTAGGCCTGCACAGAAAAGAGCGGCACAAACAAGAGCGTATTTAATTTTCATGGTGTATGCTGATTTTAAGTCTTAATCGATAAGCTATCGAAAAGGTTATTGAATGAATTGTTAGGTGTAAGCAATTTGAGTTAATTTAAACCTCTTAAATTCAAATACAATGGAGATTTCTTTGAAAGGAAAAGTGATTTTGGTAACAGGTGCCTCTAGAGGCATAGGAAGGGCACTTGCCATCGGTCTTTCAGAGGCCGGGGCGACTGTAGCGGCTCATTATAATAGCAATGATCAAGAGGCAGAATCCTTGCTTTTGGCAATGAATGACCAATGCCGAATCTTCAAAGCTAATCTTTCGATTACTGAAGAGACATTAAAGTTGTTTGAACAAGTAAAAGTTAAAATGAGTAAAATCGATGTGCTCATTAACAATGCAGGAGTTGCGCTTTCATCTGAAATGGTGGGTGAAGATGAGCAATGGATAGCCGATTGGGACTTTACAATGGCAGTTAACCTTCGGGCAACAGGTTTGCTCTGCAAAAAGGGCATTGAGCATTTTATTGAAAACGGTGAAGGGCGAATTATAAATATCTCTTCTAGAGCCGCTTTTAGGGGAGATACTGCCGATTATGTGGCTTACGCGGCTTCAAAGGGTGGAGTAGTTGCCCTGACGAGATCAATTGCAAGGGCTTATGGAAAGCAGAATATTAAAGCCTTTAATATTGCCCCTGGTTTTGTGAGAACAGATATGGCGCAAGATTTTATGGACCAATACGGAGAAGATTATGCCTTGAATGATATTGCACTGAATGAACTCACCAGGCCCGAAGATCTCGCGCCATTGGTCATTTTAATGGCTTCTGGAAAAATGGATCATGCCACAGGCTGTACTATTGATGTCAATGCTGGGAGTTATGTGCATTGACGAAAAAGATATTTTCTGAAATACGTTTAATTACTTTTGAATTAAAATTTAACTATTTTTTGTAATATGAATATTAAATCAACCGTAAAAACCATGGAAGAACAGGAAAACAACCAAGAAGTATCAATCGGACAATGGGTATTGACCATTTTTCTTACCGCCATTCCTCTTGTAGGATTTATTTTACTGATAGTGTGGGCGGTGAATACCGACACGCCTAAATCCAAATCGAATTGGGCTAAAGCGATGCTTATTTTTTATGTTATTGGAACAGTGTTCGCTATTCTCTTTGGAGCCTCAATGATTGCGTTTTTAGCAGCGAGCGGAGGTTTCAATAATCTTTGATTAAATAAGGCCTCAAACTTCTTTGAGGCCTTAACTCTAGAATAATTATGAAAAAACGCTGCGCTTGGTGTGAAAACACTTTTGACGAGTATGTAAAATATCATGATGAAGAATGGGGTGTTCCTGTTCATGATGATAAAACGCATTTTGAGTTTTTGATTTTAGAAGGCGCTCAAGCGGGCTTGAGTTGGTCAACCGTATTGAAGAAGAGAGAGGGTTATCGTGAGCTTTTTGCTGATTTCAATGTAGAAGCGGTCGCGGAGTTTACTCCAGATGAGGTTGAAACTATTCTTCAAAACCCAAGCATAATTCGGAATAGGCTAAAGGTGGCAGCAGCTGTGATCAACGCTCAGAAATTCTTAGAAGTCCAGAAAGAGTTTGGTTCATTCGATAAATACATCTGGTCTTTTGTAGGCGGAAAGCCAATTGTCAATCACAGGGAAAATATGAAGCAAGTGCCTGCTACCACGCCTGAATCTGATACTTTGAGCAAAGACTTAAAGAAAAGGGGTTTTAAATTCGTGGGCAGTACAATCATGTATGCCTATATGCAAGCTTGCGGCTTGGTGATGGACCATACTACCGACTGCTTTCGGTACAAGCAGTTAGTTTAATCGGCAAAACTTAAGACAATCTCTTTTCTGAGGATTTTAACCAAGAAAACGCCCACTTCTTTACCTTCGAACTCAACGGGGGTAGTATATATTATAAATTTCTTGTCTTCCCCAAACTGCACATTGGGACTGGATTTTAAGGCGTTGTCGTGATTATAAACATAGGCGTCAAATACCTCCTTAGATTTACCGTCAAGTTGGTTTTCAACTTCATAAGGGAAGAAAATTTTAATGGATTTGAACTTCGTACTATCGCTAAGTTCAATCTGATAGTTGCTGTTTTCATCCACAGAAATGCGCTTAATCGCTAAATCTTGTTTCCCCATTTCCATGGCTTTTTCCAATATTTCAGCGTCTGATACTACCTGGATTTCTTGACTTTTCAGTCCCTCTCTTGCTTTGGTAGTATCAATTTTTTGATCGGAACAAGCAAAGGTGAAGAGGATCAAAAACGCAATGTTTAGCTTTCTCATAGAAATAAATTCTGAAGTGACTTGACGTAAAATTAACAGCCTTGTCAATTGTTTGTTAATTTTGCGCAATAATTCGTACAAATATGATTGAAAAGCTAGAGGCGGTTAAGTCAAGATTCGAAGAAGTAGGTCAGCTATTGCTTCAGCCTGATGCCATGGCTGATATGAAAGAGTATTCCAAACTGAATAAGGAATACAAAGACCTCCAGAAAATTGTGGATGTGTATGACGAGTACGTCATAGTCGTTCAAAATATAGATTCATCGAAGCAAATTCTTCAAACAGAAAAGGATGAAGAGTTTAGAGAGATGGCAAAAATGGAGTTGGTAGACTTGGGAGAACGCAAAGAGCAACTTGACGAGGAACTGAAAGTAATGCTGATTCCTAAAGATCCTGATGATTCGAAAGACATCATTATGGAAATTAGAGCAGGGGCTGGAGGAGACGAGGCAGCTATTTTCGCTGGTGACCTTTACAGAATGTACGATCGATACATTGATACCA
>JBLIKG010000092.1:0-7885 GCA_047636255.1 Roseivirga sp.
TTATGAAGTTTACTTCACTAAACCCCGACTTCAGCTGTGCGCTTTGCAATTTCGGGGTGGAGGGTATGACAGCCGGAGAAGTTCATAACCAGCTTTTCAATGGCTATAAAATTCATACTAGCCCTATTCAATGGGAAAAAGTAAATGGCCCAAGAATTACCCCTCATGTATATACCACCAAATACGATTTAGATCGATTAGTTGAGGGCATGATGAAAATTGCCTCTAGCTAAGCGAAATTTCAAGGCACCAAAATGGTCATTCCATTAACAGGTCGCTCCTATGGAGCTTTATTTAACATGTCTGCTGATTCTATTAAGAGGCCGTCCCGCTGGGACTGGTGTTTAGTACAGGATTTATCACCTCGCGAAGCCAAGCTGGCTGTTCAAAGAAAATCTTCATTGGTTAGCATTTTGAACAGATTAAGTCATCTCGAAGAGATCTTTTCACAATTGAAAATTCTTAAGTGCAAAACAGGCCGTCACTCGGCAAAGTCGAGCGACTGTTCAAAGACACTAAAATGATAAACCCCGTAGGGGTGTTCTGTTAGTAGGAAAATGATGTTAGATTTATTTGAGCCCTGTAGGGGCGGCCTATTCTAACCTATACATAAAAAAGGCTATTGTTTAAAAATGAAATTTTAGGTTCATCAAAATGATCAACCACAAAAACAAAAAACCCTCTTTCGAGGGTTTTTTGTTTCATTAAAGTGCTGAGATATTATATCCCAAACAACTTCAAAATATCATTACCAAAAACGAATACCATCAATCCCAACAGTATTATCATTCCTACTTTTTGTGCGTTCTCTAAGAATTGATCAGATGGAGCTTTTCCAGAAACCATTTCGAAGAGAAGGAACACCACATGGCCACCATCTAATGCTGGAATCGGAAGTAAATTCATAAAAGCTAAAATCATTGAAATGAAACCTGTTGTAAACCAGAACTGATTCCAGTCCCAAGTTTTAGGGAACATGTTTACAATACCGATTGGGCCACTTAAGTTACGGGCTGAAACACCGCCAGTGAACATTTTGCCCATTGCCTTCGCATTTAAAATCACTGCTCCAAATGCCTTAGAAGCTCCTCTTGGAATGGCTTCAGCTAATGTGTATTCATCTTTCGCTGCGACCAATACATCTCCTAAAACAAAGCCTACCTGTGAGTCATTATTAACGTAGAGCTCCATATCCATTTTGGCACCATTGCGCTCAATCATAAATGGAATCGTTGCGTCCGAGATACCGGTCATAATCCCTCTTAATTCATCAAAATAAGTCACAGGAATACTGTCTACTTGAAGAATTTTATCACCTTTTTCCAAAGGAATATTGAAGCCTTCTTGCAAACCACCCACTACTATTGGACGTCTAGGTTGTAAAAATTTAAGTTCGAATTCTTCATCGCTCAGTTTATTCAAAAACCCGTTTGGAACAGGCAGATCGATGATCTCTCCATTTCTATCAACAGTCCAGTAAGCATCAGAAGCTAAAAGCGCTTCTCCACCCCAAATTTCTCTGAATCGGCCATAATCGGCTCCGTTGACTCTAATTACTTTATCTCCTGTTTGGAAACCTACTTCTTGAGCGATTTCACCCGCTACAATCCCGTACTCCTTAGAATATTTACTCGGCAAATAAGTCTCTCCTTGGTTGTAGGTTAGAATGATAAAGGCAAGAATACCAGCCACAACATTGACGAAAATGCCGCCTAACATCACAATCAATCGTTGCCAAGCTGGTTTCGAACGAAACTCCCAAGGCTGAGGTGGTTGCTTCATCTGGTCTTTGTCCATCGACTCATCGATCATCCCAGATATTTTCACAAAACCACCCAGTGGCACTGCGCCAAGGCCATATTCTGTATCACCTTTTTTGAAACTGAAAATTGTTGGAGGGAAACCGATGAAGAACTTCTCTACTTTCATCCCAAAAAATCTGGCAGCAATCATATGCCCCCCCTCGTGTATTCCAACCAAAATTGAAAGAGCCAGCAAGAGCTGGGCTATCTGTACTATTGTTTCCATTAATTATTTTAAACGTTCAAATGCTATTTTTCTAGTCGCCTCGTCCGTTAAGACATAGTCCTCATACGTGGGCTTTTTGATAAAAGATACTTTCTGCATACAATGTTCAACCAAGTCGGACATTCCTAAGAAACTGATTTCATCTTTCAGGAATTTTTCGACTGCCACCTCGTTAGCTGCATTGAGTACACAAGGCATGTTTCCACCTTGTTTTAAAGCTTCAAATGCCAAAGCCAAATTACGGAAAGTCTCCATATCTGGCTTTTCAAAAGTAAGTTGTGGGTAATTTATAAAATCGAATCTCGGAAAATCAGTTTTCACCCTTCCCGGATAAGTCATTGCATATTGAATCGGCAATTTCATGTCCGGTAATCCCATCTGGGCTTTCATACTACCGTCTTCGAACTGCACAATGGAATGGATAATCGACTGCGGGTGAACAATCACCTCAATTTGATCCATTCTTAAACTAAACAGCCACTTGGCTTCGATCACTTCTAACCCCTTATTCATTAAAGAAGCGGAATCAATTGTGATTTTGGCGCCCATGTCCCAATTAGGGTGCTTTAAGGCTTGTTCTTTTTTTACTGTTTGAAGAAATTTTTTGTCTTTTCCTCTAAAAGGGCCACCAGAGGCCGTGAGGATAATTTTTTCTATTGGATTATGAAATTCACCTATAAGGCATTGGAATATGGCAGAATGCTCTGAATCTACTGGGTAAATATTCACCCCGTTCTCTTCTGCTAATTTGGTAATTAGCTCTCCCGCCACCACCAAAGTTTCTTTATTGGCTAGCGCGATTGGTTTTTTACTTTCAATTGCCTTGATGGTTGGTTTCAAACCAGCATAACCTACCAAGGCGGTAAGCACCAAATCAATGGTATCCATTTGAACTACCGAAGCCAGCGCATTTTCGCCAGCATATACCTTAATGTCATGGCGATCTAGCGCATCGAATACTCTTTGGTACATGGCTTCATTACCAATCACCACCGCATTTGGTTTGAAAGCAATGGCCTGCTGAATCAAAAGATCACAGTTATTTTGCGCAGTGAGCACCTCTACTTGAAAAAGTGTTGGATTAGCCTGAATTACTTCGAGTGCCTGAGTTCCAATAGAACCCGTTGAGCCCAATATGGCGATGTGCTTTTTTTTGTTTTGCTCCACTTAATGCTTTTGATTATTTCAAGTAATTCAAGAGTTCATCTGCAATTTTTCGGTCGTTAGAAAGGCGCGGCACTTTGTTTTGCCCTCCTAATTTTCCTTGCGATTTCATGTAGTTTCTAAATGCATCGCGCTGCAAAGATTTTACTTCGAGTTTCCTTAGAATACTTCCTTTGATCAAATCGTCATAGTAAGAATTCAATTTTCGAAGTTGCAAATTTAGGTCTTTTTCAAAGGCCTCCAAATCAGTCGGTTCATTCGCAAATTCCACGTACCATTCGTGCAAAGGTAAACCGCTATTTGGGCTTACTTGAGGAGCCACGGTAAACTCTACCAATTCCGTTTCTGGATGCCTTTCAACGGCATATTTCATCGATTTCTCAACTTCTTCGCCAATTACATGTTCGCCAAAGGCAGAAATAAAATGCTTAATTCTACCAGAAACAATAATTCGATAGGGGCTTTTAGAAATAAACTTAATGGTATCGCCTATAGAATAACCCCAAAGTCCAGCATTGTTGTTGATGATCAGCGCATAATTCTTGTCCAATTCCACTTGATCAATTGATAAGCGAGTTGGATTAGCGTCAAAATATTCTTCTGCTGGAATAAACTCAAAGAAGATTCCACTATTCAATAATAGGAGTAAGCCTTGTTCTTTCTGCGAATCTTGATAGGCGATGAAGCCTTCAGAAGCTGGATACAGCTCGATACTATCCACCTTCTTTCCAATGCTTTCAAATAACTTTTGGCGATAAGGCTCAAAGTTGACTCCTCCATAAATAAAGAGATCGAAATCGGGAAATATCTCTTGGATTTTCTTACCTGTTCTGGCCTGAATTCTATCGAAGTACATTTGTACCCAAGGTGGAATCCCAGAAATCAAGCTCATTGGTTGCCCAAGTGTTTCGTCAATAATGGCATCTAGCTTTTGCTCCCAATCTTCGATACAATTGGTTTCATAACTTGGCATTTGGTTGCCCCTTAAATAGGCAGGCACGTGATGGTTCACAATTCCTGAAAGCCTGCCGGTGTTGATGCCTGCGGTTTTGTAAGTTTCAGGACTGCCTGAAAGAAATATTAGTTTTCCATCCAAAAAACGAGCCTTGCCGGTTTCTGCCACATAACTTAAGATGGCGTTACGCGCACTATCGATATGATTGGGGATAGAATCTTTGGTGATTGGAATGTACTTAGTTCCCGAAGTAGTACCCGAAGTTTTTGCAAAATAGGCTGGTTTACCCGGCCAGAGCACATCAGGTTTACCTTGTAAAATTTGTTCTACATAAGGCTTTAATTCTTCGTAATCTCTAATGGGCACTTGCTTTTTGAAATCGTCATAGGACTTGATGTCTCCAAAGCCATGATCTTTTCCAAAAGTGGTTTGGCTTGCAGCCGTGATATTTTTATCGAAAACGTTTTGCTGAGCTCCACTTGGATTAAGCGACCATTTGCGCTGTTGCGCGGCAATGTAGGCTGCTAGTGGTTTGCTTAAAACTGACCGTATTCCCATAGAGTACAAAGATATGTTTTTTGGCTTGTCCTTAGTCGGCATTTAACCTTAATTAACAGGCAAAAACTGACCAACTTTCTGCCACCCCCGTATGTTTGTATGTTGCATCAAGCGTAGACTGACAAGTTTTCAGTTTTTAGGTCGCTAGCATGCTTTTTGAAAAACGATATAAAACAGATTGGAGAAAATATGAAAAGCACAGTAAAAATTATTCTTCTGGCTTTTGTGGCGGGAATAGCCGGAGCCTTCACCTTTCAACAATTCTTGAGTCCTACTCAGGTAAATGAAATTATAAGAGAAGAACCTGCCCAACTGCAAAGGGCGAATTATACAAATAACGAGTTCGAGGAGAGTAACAAGAGCAATCGCGAAGTCTTAGATCGACCTTTTGCTGTTCCAGCAGACTTTAGAACTGCTGCTGACAAAACGATCAGTAGCGTGGTTTACATCAAAAACCTACAAAGAAACAAACGAAGTATGTCTTTCTATGATTATATCTACGGAAGAGAAACTGAGGCCAAAGAAGTTGCCATTGGTTCTGGTTCGGGAGTGATTTACTCATCAGATGGTTATATCATCACGAATAACCATGTAATAGAAGGCGCTGATGAGATTGAAGTAATGTTGCAGAAGCGTACATACCGAGCGACACTAGTGGGTACTGACCCAAGCATGGACATTGCTGTTTTAAAAATTGATGCTGAAAATCTTCCCGCTATTGAAGTGGGTACGAGTTCAGATGTACGCATTGGGGATTGGGTACTTGCGGTCGGAAATCCATTCAACTTAACCTCTACGGTAACTGCGGGTATAGTGAGTGCTATTGGTAGTGAAACAGCTGCTTTGAGAGAGAATTTTCCTCTGGAATTGTACATCCAAACCGATGCAGCCATTAATCCTGGAAATAGTGGTGGGGCTTTGGTAAACACTGATGGAGAATTGGTGGGAATTAACTCTTCGATTATTTCGCAAACTGGTTCCTATGCTGGTTATGGTTTTGCTGTGCCTTCCGATGTAGTGGTGAAGATTGTAGAAGACCTTAAAAAATACAAGTATGTACAAAAGGCCTATACTGGTGCGGACATAGTTGACATCAGTCAAGACATTGCGAAGAGAGAAAGCTTTAAGGACCTTAAAGGTGTCTTTATTCAGTCGGTAAGAAAAGAAAGTGCGGCAGAAAAAGCGGGATTAGAAGCTGGCGATGTAATCACCAAAATCAACGATAAAGATGTCAATAGCAAATCTTCTTATGATGAAGCGATAACTTATCTGTCTCCTGGCGATCAAGTAAAAGTTCAGTACAAACGAAATACAAGGTTGACTGAAACCACATTGACTTTAGAAAACATCTTGGGGAATACTGAAATTCTCAATAGCGAATCTAGCCTGAGCGAGGAAGATATCCATTTCTCAGATTTCTTAGGCGCTGAAATGAGAAAACTTACCCAAGCAGAATTAGAGAAATTAGGATTGAAGTATGGAATTAAAGTAACCAAAATCCAAAAGGAGACTGGTTTTATGCGCAAACTCAATGACATTAAAGAGGGTGATATTATTGTAGCCATTAACCAAAAATGGGCGGGTGATCCTGCAGCTGTAGCCAATTATTTAGAGCGCTACTCTGGTAGAATCTATATTGATATTATCGACAATAATGGAAACCAAAATACATTGAGATATAGGTTTCAGTAGATAACAAATAATCCTTTAGGAAGGCTGTTTTCAAATTCTAATAGTCATACTGAGCTTGTCTCAGTATCTGCTCTTGATTTGAAGACAGCCTTTTTATTTTACCTCGTCAGTACCTGAGAACGATGCATATCCATTTTAAGGAGCACAAAAAGCATTACTGTGAAGGACCATAATGATGAACCTCCGTAGCTAAAAAATGGAAGTGGAATACCAACCACGGGGAAAAGCCCGATCGTCATGGCGATGTTGATCGTGAAATGGAAAAAGAGAATAGAGGCTACTGCATAGCCATAAAAACGAGCAAATTTGAATTTCTGCCTTTCAGCAATGGCCACCACACGCAGAAGCAAGATTATAAAGAGCGCTATCAATACAAAGCAACCTAACCATCCATGTTCTTCGGCCAAGGTGCTAAAGATAAAGTCAGTGCTTTGTTCGGGAACATAGCCATATTTGGTTTGGGTACCTTCTAAGAAGCCTTTACCTGCAAAACCTCCAGATCCAATTGCAATTTTCGATTGTTCTAAGTTCCAACCTTCTGCTTTTGGGTTCACTAATTCAGGCCTGAATATGGCTTCAATCCTACTCTTTTGATAGCCCTTGAGCACATTATTTAAGAGGTAATCCGTTGTAAAAACAAAGCCCACACAAAGAATGGCTCCTATGATAATTAATATGATTCTACCTTTGGTCTTTTCAGTAAGCGCTATGGCAATAGCCGCCAATACCGCCAAGCCAATTATGATATAGATTTGAGGCAGCAGCAGCGTAAGTACAAACAAGCCAGCCGCTGTGAGGCCTAAAACCAAAAAGCTACCCGGAAATCCTTCGCGATAAAGAGGGATGATCAAAGCGGCAAAAACCATGGCTGAGCCGGTATCGGGTTGCAGAAAAATTAGCCCAACCGGAAAAGCAATCATCGCTAAAACAATCAGTTGATGCTTAAATTCATTGAGCTTTACTCCTGTGGTAGAAATATACCTTGCCAATAGCAATGCTGTGGCCAATTTGGTAAACTCCGCAGGCTGAAATCGAAAAATACCCAAATCAAACCAAGCCCGTGCTCCATTAATTTTAGTCCCAAAAACCAAAACTCCCATTAATAAGAGGATAAAAACCACATAAAAAGCGGGCGCAAAGGATTCGTATATACGGAAATCTAAAAGTAGTATTACCACAATCAGAATGACTGCTCCGCCAATAAATAAAAGCTGTCGTCCCGAATTAAGGCTTAAGTCAAAAATATTAGAAGCAGATTCTGGATCGTAAACAGAGGCAAAAATATTGAACCAGCCCATTACTACTAAAATCGAGTAAAGCAATACAATAGACCAATCAAGGTTTTTTAATATGGATTCTCCTTTTCTCAATTAGTCTGTGCTTCCTTCTTCTTACGCTCCTTTTCCAACTGCTTCTGTGCAAATTCCTTCTTCTGTTTTTCATCAAGGAAATCGCCAGCCAACACATACTCTTCCCTATTCCACCAAT
>JBLIKG010000093.1:0-7851 GCA_047636255.1 Roseivirga sp.
AAGAAATAAAAATATTAGATGACCAAGCTTAGCGTCAACATCAATAAGATAGCCACAATTAGAAATGCGCGTGGAGGAAACAATCCCAATGTCGCTCAGGTGGCAATGGACTGTGAACGTTTCGGTGCCCAAGGTATTACGATTCACCCTAGACCAGACGAAAGGCATATTACTACTCAGGATGTTTATGACCTCAAAAAGGTAGTCACCACTGAATTTAATATTGAGGGATATCCCGATGAGAGATTTATTGAAATGGTGAAATCGGTTAAACCTGAACAAGCAACCCTGGTTCCCGACCCGCCAAATGTGCTCACCTCTAATGCTGGATGGGATACTATCGCCCATGCGGATTTCCTGAAATCAGTAATAGCAGAGCTAAAATCGGTAGGGGTAAGAGTTTCAATTTTCGTAGCGCCAGAATTGAGAATGGTTGAAGGAGCAGCAGCGGTAGGTACTGATCGAATTGAACTTTATACCGAAATGTACGCTTCTCAGTTTTCTGGAAATAAGGATAGAGCGGTTCAGGATTATGTTGTTGCATCGTTGAAAGCTCAGGAATTGGGTTTGGGTATCAATGCAGGCCATGATTTGGACTTAAAGAATCTAGCTTTTCTAAAGCAGTCTATTCCATTTATGAACGAAGTATCAATTGGTCATGCGCTAATTTGTGACGCACTTTACTTAGGCCTAGAAAATACTATTCAACTTTATTTAAGAGCGTTAAAATAATGGAGCAACTCTATTTTAAAACTTTGGGAGAAGGAACTCCACTCATTATACTTCATGGCCTTTTTGGTTCGTCTGATAATTGGCTCACTTTGGGTAAGCGCTTTGCTGAAAAACATAAAGTGTATTTAATTGATCAACGAAATCATGGCCAGTCGTTTCATAGCAATGTGTTCTCTTATGCTGCCATGGCCAAAGATTTAGAAGATTTTATGCAGACCGAGAAGATTGGATCTGCCAATATTATAGGGCATTCAATGGGTGGGAAGACCGCAATGGAGTTTGCCGTTACTTCACCTTTAAAAGTGAAAAAGTTGATTATTGCAGATATTGGCCCTAAGTATTATCCTGTGCATCATACCACAATTCTGAAGGGTTTGTTTTCAATAAACCTTAAAACTTTGGACTCGCGCAAAGAAGCGGATGAACAACTTGCCAAGTTTATTGCTGACTTCGGAACGCGTCAGTTTCTCTTAAAGAATTTGGGTAGAAATGGAGACGATTTTGAATGGAAAGTAAATCTAAATGGAATTGCCCAAGAGATTGAACAGGTAGGTAAAGGATTGAATCAAAACGCCACTTATGACAATTCTGCTCTTTTTGTAAGAGGGGGTAAATCGGATTACATTTTGGATTCTGACATCAATTTAATTCACTCTATTTTCACAAACTCTAGGGTCGAAACAATTGCAGGATCAGGGCATTGGCTTCATGCGGAGAAACCGGATGAGTTTTTTCAAATAGCAACTAAATTCCTAGAAAATGCCTAACGGAGAGATTTTTTTAATACCGAATATTATAGCGGCAGACACTCAAAATGCTGTAATTCCTGAGCATGTAAAGAGTGCAATTCTAAAATGTGACCTGTTTTATGTGGAGGAATTAAGAACAGTCAGGAGGTATTTAAGCTCTTTAAAACTTGGCTTAGTCATTGAAGAACTTCAGTTTGAAATTCTTGACAAGAAAACCACTTTCGAAGTTTGTTTTGATTTGATTCAACCTGCACTTTCAGGAAAAAACATCGGAGTAATTTCTGAGTCAGGTTGTCCTGGTGTAGCAGACCCAGGAGCTAGATTAGTTCATATGGCGCATCAATTTGGGGTAAAGGTGAATCCCTTAGTAGGCCCCTCTTCTATATTATTGGCTTTAATGGCAAGCGGTTTTAATGGTCAGTCATTTATGTTTCACGGTTATTTGCCAATAGATAGAAAAGAAAGACAACAAGCCATTAGGGACTTAGAAAAGGAATCAAATTTACGAGACGTTACTCAAATCTTTATGGATACACCTTATCGTAATGAGTCCTTATTAAACGACATTTTGAAAACTGCTCGCCAGGATACATTTCTTTGCGTGGCTAAGGATATTACAGGTGCTACAGAACAAATCACTACTAAGTCTATTGGTAAATGGAAGGTAAGCGATATTGAAATGAAAAAGACCCCTGCTATCTTTCTGTTGTACAGTAAGTAGGAATTAAAACTTTTATTTTCATAATCAAATCAAAGGGCTATTTTTGCAGGCCTATTCTATAAAATCAAATTAAAAAACATGTCATATCTATTTACTTCAGAGTCTGTTTCAGAAGGACACCCAGATAAAGTTTCAGATCAAATTTCTGATGCGCTAATTGATAACTTCTTGGCCTTTGATCCAGATTCAAAAGTAGCTTGTGAAACTTTAGTAACAACTGGTCAAGTGATTTTGGCTGGTGAAGTAAAGTCAAATGCGTACTTAGACGTTCAGAGAATTGCGAGACAAGTCATCGAGAAAATAGGTTATAACAAGGCTGAATATCAGTTTGACAGTAAGTCTTGTGGTGTTCTTTCTGCAATTCACGAGCAATCGGCCGATATTAACCAAGGAGTAGACAGAGCAAGCAAAGAAGAACAAGGTGCAGGTGATCAAGGAATGATGTTTGGATACGCAACCAAAGAAACCGAGAACTACATGCCTTTGGCCTTAGACCTTTCTCATAAAATTCTTCAAGAACTTGCGGATTTGAGAAGAGAACTTGATGAGATCAAATATTTAAGACCTGATGCAAAATCTCAGGTTACTATTGAATATTCTGACGACAACGTACCTCAGCGAATTGATAGCATCGTAGTTTCAACGCAACACGATGATTTCGATGTTGATGAAATCATGTTGGCCAAAATTAGAAAGGACATCATCAACATTTTGATTCCAAGAGTAAAAGCAAAATTGCCTTCAAGCCTTCAGACCTTGTTCAACGATGATATTAAATATCACATTAACCCAACAGGTAAGTTTGTGATTGGGGGTCCTCATGGTGATACAGGCTTAACTGGCAGAAAAATTATTGTCGATACCTACGGAGGAAAAGGTGCACATGGTGGCGGAGCATTTTCTGGAAAAGATCCTTCTAAGGTAGACCGTTCAGCAGCTTACGCTACTCGTCATATAGCGAAAAACTTAGTGGCTGCCGGAGTAGCAGATGAGATTTTAGTTCAAGTTTCTTATGCTATTGGTGTTGTTGAGCCTATGGGCATTTTCGTAACTACTTATGGCACATCTCATGTAAATATGACGGATGGAGAAATCGCTAAAATAGTGACTAAAGTATTCGATATGCGTCCATATGCTATCGAAACTAGATTAAAACTAAGAAACCCGATTTACCTTGAAACTGCTGCTTATGGTCACATGGGTAGAAAAAATGAAGTTGTTACAAAAAGCTTCATAGGGTCAGATGGTCAATCTCACGATAGAGTAGTAGAGCTTTTCACTTGGGAAAAACTGGACTACGTTGATAAAGTAAAAGCCGCATTCGGTTTATAAATATTTCAAAACTTATTTTCAAAGCCCGATTCATTGAGTCGGGCTTTTTATTTAACTAGCATGTATGCAGATTAACTTAAGAGAAACAGTCCTTGCCGCCTTCGAAAGGTTTATTTTAATGCCTGAGAGTGATGCAAATCAAAGAATGGGCCCGGGCAAATGGTCGATTCAAGAAATTGTAGGCCATATGATTGATTCTGCTTCGAACAATCATGCTCGTTTTGTAAAAGCTCAATTTAACGATGACCTTATTTTTGAGGGTTATGATCAAGAAGCTTGGGTAGCCAATCAGAATTATGCAGGGGCTCAGTGGCACGACCTTATCATTCTGTGGAGACAGTATAATTTGCACTTGGATTATATGATCAAGCAAATTCCAGATCAAATTCTAACCAAAGAAAGAAAGCAGCATAACCTTGACAAGATTGCTTGGAAAGCGGTACCTGCCGATCAACCCACCACTCTTGAGTATTTCATCAAGGATTATATTGCCCACTTAAAGCATCACTTAGGTCAGATTGAAGAGATTTTGGCGCAGGATTAACGCTAGGTTTTTATCACAACTGTGAAGCTTACTTTTTTACTTTAATTTTCTAGTTATTTAATGTCAGAATAGGGACATTGGCTTGGATTTTGCTCGTGGATTTATTTAAAAAATACTTTCATATGTTATATATAATTAAGCTTTTGGTGCTCTTCATAGCCATCGCATTTTCCTCTTGTGTAACCTCAAATCCAACAGTTAAACTTAGTTCTGAAGATCAACAGGCAAAGTGGTTGATGGGTCAGCAATATTCTGAGTATAAGTCGGACAATAACATTAAGGTCTTAGTTTCCTATTATAAGAGCGAGGCAAACAGGTTGATCTTCAATGTCGAATTTGATAACCAATCTGGGGCACCATTTTTAGTAGATGCATCTAAATTTTACCTTGTAGGGTATGATTTTTACGGAAATATTTTAGACACCGTTAGAGCAATAAACCCAGAAAATCAGCTGCTTAAATTAGACATGGATATTGAAGGTACTAGGGTGGCTCAAGCTAATCAAGAACGTTCAAATGTTATTGGATCCGCGATTGACGTTGTAGTTGCCGATGAATTGAGAGAAAATGAACTAGCGCTAAATAGAGACAGAATTAGCTTTATCAGAAATACTGAGTCTGCACTAAGAATGAATAGACAATATTGGGAAGAGTCAACTTTGAGAAAAACTGATTTGGAAAACCTCCAGTATATTAATGGGATGGTTTACATATCTCCGATTACAACGGCCAGCAGATATGATTTATGCATATCGCTAGGGAATGATTTAAGAACGGCCGTTTTTAAGTTTCGACAACAGGTTTTCTACCCATGAGGTAAAAATTTAAGTTGAGATTAAACGCGTAGCATCTCAACTTGAGTCTTTGTTTTACTCAGCCACTTTAATACTCTCGTTTCCTATAATAATTGGAGGTAAATCCATTCTATTTTGCTCAGGGCCATTCTCTAATTTCAAAACTCCCCTAGGACAAACTGCTGAACAAATTCCGCAACCCACACAACTTGATCTCACAATGTTTTGACCTTTTTGTGCATAAGCCCGAACATCGATACCCATTTCGCAGTAAGTAGAACAATTACCACAAGAGATACACTGTCCACCGTTAGTAGTAATCTTGAATTTTGAAAATAAACGTTGCTGCATTCCTAAAACTGCAGCCATTGGGCACCCAAACCTACACCACACCCTGTTGCCAAAGATGGGGTAAAAACCAACTCCAATCACCCCAGAAAATAATGCTCCTATTAAAAAGCCGTACCACGAGCGTAACTGATACCCTTGGAAAAAGAAAATTTGAGCGTTCCCACTAAAATAGTTGATCCCAATAATCGCCATAATGATCACAAAATATCCAATGGCTCCATATTTGGCGTCTTTAGCAATTTCTTGTCTTTTAAAGATCATTATTAGTGCAAAAAGCAAGGTTAAAATTCCTGCTGATCCCCACAGGAAAATATCTTTTGTGAACCAGGTAGCTTTGGAATCATCTCCGAGAAAAGAATATACCACTGCAATGGTCATAACAACAACAAAAACCAAGACGCTATGAATAAGCCAACGTTCAAGTTTCCAGGCGCTCAATTTTTTTGAAGAAAGGTGACGGAACGGGTCTCCTGCAGTTTCGGCCAAGCCACCGCAGCCACATACCCATGAACAGTACCAGCGTTTTCCATATTTGTAAGTTAAAATAGGGGAGATCACAAATATTGAAAGTATTCCAAATGCGAACATCAGCAAACCTATAGTACCGGAAGAAAAGAATTCATCCAATTTATATCCAGCAAACAGGTCATAGTTCAATGGCCAGAGATTCGCGGGATTGAAATAAGGCTGATTTAACCGGATAAGAATCTCAGGAATCAAAAATGCAAATCCTAGCTGAAAGAACATGACAGAAAATGTTCTTAAGATCTCGTAGTTATTATTACGGTATTTGAGGATAAACTTATAACCGAATATGAGAATGGCAAGTGTGTAGAGCGTTCCGTAAACAAACCACTGACTGGCCGGATTGCCATTGATAAGCTTACTAAGGGGGTCAAAAAGGGAAATAACACCATTGTTTTCTCCTTCGCTATTTAATCCCAAGTACTCCGGAAACCAATAAAGGACTATATAAAAAAGCGTAAGGGCAATACCTAAAACCCAGGCCGGTAATCCACGGTTTATTAATGATTTAAACCAGACTCCATCGTTTTTTATTCCCGCGGTTTTTCCCCTATATGCATCATTCGCAAAAACGATGGTTCCTATAGCAATTAGCCCCAAAGACAGACTAAGAAACAGAGTTTTATTGGGAAAATTTACATTGGTAAGGGCCAACAAAAGTATTAATAATCCCAGCAGGCCTAAAATCGAAGCTATTTTTTGAGTTGTGGAAATTGCAGCCGGGGCGTCTCCGGTCATGGACATATTATGTTCTATTTTACTCATAGCTGGGGCTGTTGAAGGGTTTCCTTAAAGCTTTTAAGGATCTTTTTTTCGTGGTGTTTATAAAATTCTGGGTCAAAATTGGCTTGCTTTAAGTGATCTATTACATAATCTATAGGCCTTTCTTCTGTAAGCCATTTATCAAATGTTTCTTGTCTCATCCTAATTCCGAAGTTGTTGATCCCTAGAAACTTTCTACTTCCTTCGTGATAATTTATGGTAATGCATTTTTTTCCATCTGCGTGCTGCCAGTGAAAATGTGCTTCTCCTTCTCGTGGTTCAGGAAAAACCCAACCATAGGTCTGGTATTCTATATCGAAGAATTTCGCAGAATTGAACCAATGCCCTGGCTCATATTTGGTTGGTTTTCCGCAAAGGGTTCGGGCCAAAGTCTCGCCCATCATCCTGCCGGTATACCAAACCTGTTCAATAGGTCTACGTTCTCCATTGGCGGTTATAAATTCAGCGCAATCTCCCAATGCGTAAACATCATCAATATTGGTTTTTAAGAATGGGTCGACAAGTATTCCTTTTTTGGTCTCGATTCCTGAATTTTTCAGGAAGTCAATATTAGGAGAAACACCAACCGTCAAACCCACGAATTGACATACAATCTCTTCTCCTGCACCAGTAATAATTGATTTTACTCGACCATTTTCGTCCGATACAATTTCTTTTAATTCGTGATTTAATCGTAAATCCACATGGTGTTCTCGAATATGACGATTAATCATTTCCGATTCACCTCCGGGGAGTATGTTATTCCAAAAACTCGTTTCTCTTACCAAAAAAGTAACAGGAATATTTCTGGATGATAGCATTTCGGCCATTTCAATCCCTATCAATCCCCCCCCGACAATCACAGCCCTAGAAATTCCCTTGGTGTATTCTTCCATGGTTTCAAGGTCTTGGTAGCTGTAAAGTCCTTGAACCCCCTTCAAATCTTGTCCTGGCCAGCCAAACTTATTGGATTTCGAACCAGTTGCGATCACAAGCTTATCGTAAGCCATTTTTTCACCGTCAGAAAAGGTCAATGACTTTTTGCTGGTATCTACAGATTCAACATAAGCACGCTTCAGTTCAATCCTGTTTTTTTTCCAAAACCAATCTTCATAAGGTTTAGTATGCTCATATTTCATGTGCCCCATATAAATGTACATGAGCGCAGTTCTCGAGAAAAAATGGTCGGTTTCAGCAGAAATTACAGTGATTTTGGCATCACTCAATTTTCGCACATGTCGTGCGGTAGTGATTCCAGAAATTCCATTGCCAATAATTACGATGTGTTGCATAGCTGGATTGATAAAGCCCAAGGTGGTGCTTTTAGTTGCCTACTGATGT
>JBLIKG010000094.1:0-7793 GCA_047636255.1 Roseivirga sp.
ACCTTCCAAAATAAAAGCCATCAATTTCTGAGGCAACATCATCAAACACTTGCACCAACTTGGGATTCAGTAAATTCATTGCGCTTAAAAACTTAGTGCCTTTACAATGATTACCAATAGGTTGCAGATTTCTCTGTTGTCCTTTGGCCAAAACGATGTTCATTTCATCACCGAGTTTTTTCATTAAGCTTTCAATTTGAAAACGTGCTCTATCATTTTCTTCTAATAACTCGGTAATTGTAGATTTACCATCGCCAATCACAGTCAAAAACTCTTTGACCACTACTGAAGTAATGCCAGTTTTTTCAGAATCAGGAAAGCGATAATACAATACGCCAAGTTCAATTTCATAATCCACAAACTCCTGAATTATTAAATCTCCACTGGCCGAGCTAAGATAGATTTGTAAAGCCTGCTGGTTATCAATTTTCTCAACATCGTTGCCTCTTTCACCAACATTAGGCTTGATAATCAAAGGAAAATCAATTTGATTTTCGCTGATCATCACCATAACATCCGAAATTGGTGTGTTTGATTTGAAGAAGACTGTTTTGGGTAAGTACCTCTTGTTGATCTTATTCAGGATATCAATCTTTGATTCCCCAAAAACTCCCCCATGCTCAATACCTGGGTTTGCTGCCGTAAAGTAGGTGAATGATCGGGCTCTTATTGCCAAATAGATCCAGTAAGGAACTAGTGGCAAAAAGAACAGCCAAAAAGGCCAATATTCGTAATTGAGCCACTTCACAAAAAACAGAGGTACTTTTCTTTTCTTCATTTCAAGTTTGAAAGATAAACAACCGTTTAAAATCTTGTTTGATTCAACAGCATTTTAATATTTCTGCCATACTTGTCGCTTTGCCGTCTGCGAAAGCGTCTGCCTCAAGACAACCAACGTGCCAATAAAAAACAGTGCTACCTAATCAACTGATTACCAGATTATTATTTATCTATTTATGCCAACCACTGAAAAAATAGGGTTAAATTATTCCTGATATATCGTGATAAATACGAAATAAAGTAATTATGAAGAATAGTGTGTAACTCAGGCGACAAATGAGCTTAGCGCCATGGCATGGATCATTTACGATTGACGATTATTGAATTCCACTGCCGGCTAAAATTAATTCACGATATATCAGGGAAAATATTTTATAATAATTCGGCACGATATTCGTAAAATTGATGAACTCAAAACAACACGCTACATGAAACAATTATTTGCTCTATGCATTTGCATTCTTGCGATACAACCAATTTTAGTCAATGCTCAAACGGAACAAAAATCAGAACTGGTAGTAATCGTCACCCTAAATGACAATTCTGAAATAAGGGGAATGCTAATCGAAGAGAATGACAGCAAAATCGTAATACAAAACGACCAACTTGGACTTATCACTTTCCAGAAATCAGATATTAAAAATATTGTTCGCCTTAATGACAAGGGATGGTTACCCAACCCACATCCAACCAAATATTTTCTTGGCCAATCAGCTTATTCTTTAGAAAAAGGAGATGGTTATTATCAGAATATCATGGCTGTTTTTAACTCTGTACAATATGGATTTACCGATAAGCTGAGTGGTGGTCTAGGCGTTGAATTAATCACGCTTACAACTGGTAATCCCATCTTATATGCCAATTTAAAATATGCCTTACCTATTAATGATAAGTTTAGAATGGCTATATCTGGTAATTTTCTTACTCTGGTTGATGAAGGCAGTATTGGGTTTATGAGTGGTTTGGCTACCTATGGAACTACAGAGCATAATTTGACGCTTGGTGCGGGCTATGGTATTGCTGGCGGAGGCCTTACGAGTGATGCTGTAATTACGCTTAATGGCATGACCAGAATTGCTAGACGATTCTCATTGCTCACCGAAAACTATATCCTACCTGGTAATGGTGAAGCTATAAGTGCTTTTGGAATTCGTTTAATCAACAAAAAGAACACAATGGATTTTTTACTTCTAGAAGGTCAATTCCCTTTAATTGATTTTGTCTTCAAGTTTTAAACCAATCACCTGCCACGTTTGATTCCGAGCTTTTTCATTCTCGACTCTAGTGTGGTAGGTTTCATTCCAAGAATTTTAGCAGCGCCATGGTCACCACTTACACGCCAAGTCGCCTCGTGCAACACTCTCAATATATAGGCTTTCTCATATTGTTCTAAAGGCACGAGCTCATCGTCTTTTTGAGTGATATCTTTCTTTCCCATCCAACCACCAAGTTCAAGTTTTTGATCTTGGCTAATGATTAAGGCCCGCTCTATCACGTTTTCTAGTTCTCTTATATTTCCAGGCCAGTCATAAGACTGCAAAGAGGTAATTACTCGCTTCGAGATATTGGTGATTCGTTTACCCATTTGTCCACTGTACTTATCAACAAAGTGCTTTACCAATAACGGAATGTCTTCTTTCCGTTCCCTCAATGGAATGCTATGAATAGGAAAAACATTGAGTCGATAATACAAATCTGCCCTGAAACGTCCTTCAGCAACTTCCGTCTCCAAGTCACGATTAGTTGCGGCAATAATGCGCACATTTACCTTAATTGTCTTCGTTCCACCTACTCGCTCAAATTCCCCCTCTTGTAAAGCCCTTAGCAACTTGGCCTGCAGCTCAATTGGCAATTCACCAATTTCATCCAAAAATATAGTCCCTCCATCGGCTAACTCAAATCGACCAGACTTTCGAGCAATTGCTCCTGTAAACGCTCCTTTCTCATGCCCAAACAATTCGCTCTCTATTAAATTTGCTGGTAAAGTAGCACAGTTCACTTTGACGAGAGGTCGAGTCTTTCGATTACTGATATTATGAATAGCTCTTGAAAGAAGTTCTTTTCCAGTTCCGGATTCTCCTAAAACCAAAACCGTAGCGGCAGTTTTGGCAACTTGCTCCACTTGATTCAAAACAAGTTTGAACTTGAAGCTTTGGCTAATGATTTCCTCAAAGTTATGTTCAATCTTAATTTCCTGTTGTAAATAAGAGTTCTCAGCTTCTAATCGATCTTTAAGGCTTTCAACTTCTTGTAATGCCAGTAGTAATTTTTCGTTGGCTATATTTCTTTCAATTTCCAGGCTTGCGCGCTGTGCCAGCGTTTTGAGGATTTGCATTTCCTCATCAGAAATCTCAAGCTCCTTCTCGCTAAAAATTGCCAAGTGTCCAATGGACTGACCCAACCTTGAGTTAATTGGAAAACCTAAATAGCCTTCAATGCCAGACTCTCTTTCAAAAGTTTTTTGAACACCGCTTTTTTGATAATAAGGCTCATTGGTTTCTAAGATCAACTGGCATGGAGTCCCTTCTAAATTGTACTCAATATTCTCTCTAAGTTCACCTTCCCTATAATAGGCCAAAGTACGTAAGCGTGTGCGATCAGCATCCATGCACTCTGTTACAATTGACATGCGTACACCCAGTGCCTTTGTAACGTTTTCGACAAGAGATGTAAAGTAGTCTTCACCGATAGCGGCTGTTGTATTCTCTGTCATCGACCTTAAGAGTTTTTCCTTCCTCTTTCGATCACTGATATTCAGCACAAAACTGATATTATAGGCATTACCTTCAAACTCTAAATAATGTACGTAAACATCAACAGGAATAACTTCACCAGTCTTAGTCCAATGCGTAGACTCTAACTTTAATTGTTTTTCGGTTTCGAAACGTAACCATAGGTCTTTATATCTCGCCTCATCAAAATTCCGATTGATCTCGTAGATGAACATACTCAAAAATTCATCCCTTGAGTAGCCATAGTTTTGGCAAGCCGTTGCATTCGCATAGACAATTTTACCGCTTTGATCCATCCAGAAAATAGAAGCTAGTGCATGTTCAACCGTGAAAAACGAAAGTCTTTGTTGTTCTTCAGCAATTTTTTCTGGCGTCATAAATACTGAGTTAATTCACGAAATATCGTAATTTTAATCAAACAATAAACGTTAAAAGCTGAATAGAAATGTCGGTAATCCAACAGTTGGCTGCATAGCGTATATGTTTGAGGTAACATAATAGCATTAGTCTCGTAAGTGATTCAAATCATAAAAAGATGAGAAAAATAGTTTCAACTTTATTTCTAATAGCCGCATTTTTTGGAAGTCATTCCAAAATAGTCGCTCAGGACAATAAGAACGTAATTCAAAATTTAAAAGAAGGCCTCGCTATTCAAGGTTATGATCCAGTGACCTACTTTAGTCAAAATAAGGCTGTTGAAGGAAAGAAAACGATCAGCCAACTTTATAATGGTGCTACTTATTATTTTTCCTCTGAAGCTAATAAAGCAACTTTCACAAAAGACCCCGCGAAATACGAACCAGCTTATGGCGGCTATTGTGCTTATGCGATGGCCTTTGGTGATCAAGTAAAAATTGACCCAGAGACCTTCAAAGTAAAGGAAGGAAGACTATTTCTTTTCTATAATTTCAGGTTTAACAATACATTAACTGACTGGAAGAAAGATGAAGTTAATCTATTCAAGAAGGCAGAAGCAGAGTGGAAAAAGCTGAATGGGGGAAAGTAATTCAGTTTAAATAGAAAAAGTATACTTCTCCTTTTTACAATCTGGTCAATCAAAAAAAATGAATTTATTTGGTACATTTGCCTTTTCTTGGCATAATAAATAGTCTACGGTAAATGCAGTTACAACAAATCTCAGTTGATATTTTAAATCAGCTCATCGCTATCTCGAAACAGCTAAAGGATAATGAGTTTAGCGCTCCCCTTGAGATTTTATCTAAAAACTCAATCGGCAAACACATTAGACATATCGTTGAGTTTTATGATCTGATGTTGATTGGTCATGTTTCCGGAAGTGTAGATTACGACAAACGCTCTCATGATAGAATACTTGAAGAAAATCGTGTTTTAGCCATCGAAAAAATGAATGCCTTATCAGTGGAAATCTTGGCCATAACCAAAGATCAACCGATCACTATGTTTGCCAATTATTCTATCGATGGTAATGAGCCTGTGAAAATTGATACCACGCTTTTCAGAGAACTTCAATACAACATAGAGCATGCGGTACATCATATGGCCATTATCAAAATTGCTCTATTCAACGTTTTCAATGAGGTAGTTTTACCAGAAAGTTTTGGAATTGCTTACTCTACAATTAAATATCAGAAAGACACTGAATGTGCACAGTAACCTTTCTTCCTAAGGGTAAATCAGCTTATATACTTACTTCTAATAGAGACGAAACTCCGAAACGAGCGGCTTTGTCTCCAATGCCTTATGAGGTGCATGGCCGAACTGTTTTCTTTCCAAAAGATCCCTTAGCAGGTGGTACTTGGATAGCCACAGACCAAGCACGATTTACACTGTGTTTACTCAACGGTGCATTTGAAAAACATGCTCACAAACCACCTTACAAACTCAGTAGGGGTTTAATGCTCCTTGACTTTTTCAAATACCTCAATGTAAATGACTTTTGTATTCAATTCGATTTTAGTGGTATTGAACCTTTTACGCTTCTGATCATAGACAGCCAAGATGGACTTGCTCTAACCGAGTTAATTTGGGATGAGAAGGAGCTTCATTTGACTCCTGTGGATGTTACAAAAGCTCATATTTGGAGTTCAAGCACGCTTTATCCAGCTGCGGTTAGGCAAGAGCGAATGCAGTGGTTTGAAAAGTGGCTAGCAAGTCATGCTCACTTTGATCAAAACACTATCATGGAGTTTCATAAAACCGGTGGAAAAGGAGATCATTGGAATGACTTTGTAATGAACCGTGAAGGCAAGGTGCAAACCGTGAGCGTGACCTCGATTGAGAAGGCTGATCATTTCAATATGATCTATGAGGATTTACTTTCTTGATGAAGACTTTTTAAACCATCTGATTCCCCAAAACAAAAAAAGCAAAGCGAAGACCGCGACTAAAAGCTTTAGAGGTAAATTAATTGCTTTGCCTAATACGTCCAATTCCATATCTCCCTTTATCAGGAAGAATAAGACAATGAAAGCAATGCTTACAATCAAAAACAGGATCGAGGAAAGCTTTTTCAAGATTCTAATTTAAACAAAAAAGCCCTTCTGAAAACCAGAAGGGCTTAATTCAAATTCATTCAAGAATCAATAAAGGAAATCTAATGCGATTTTATCATTGTTATTAAAGCTTCTTGATGGTCCACAAGACTGCATTAAAGAAGTGGCATCCGAACCTGTTGGTGTACCAGGGATGTAGATTGCGCCAACTCCAGCAGAACCTTCATTCGTGTTTGAACCACAGCTCTCTCTAGTTTGATAATCCGTATGACGGAAGCCGATTGTATGACCAATTTCATGTGCCATAACACCCTTTAATTCATCTACAGATGGCGCGTAATTATTAATCCAATATGTGTTTAGCCCGAAACCTTCAGCAGGATCACCAGAAGCAGTTGGGAAACCTGCCGCTCTTCCTAAAGTAATAAATCCACCTCTTGGTCTTTCACTGAAAGCAGAGATAAAGATGTTGGCATCAGTAGTTACCGTTTGTTTTTTACCTCTTCCAGAAACTGTAACAGTAGCTAGTTGGAAGGATAAAGTAACGTTTTCAGCGTTGTACATAGCGATAGCATTGTCTAAAGCCGTTTTTGCTGACTGATTGAATGATGGGTCAATACCAACTTTGATAACTCTTGGTAAGCCAGTGACTAAATTAGTAGTGCGGTAGTGCTCAGTTTGAGGAACTTTTGGATCTAAAGTCAAACCTGATATTTCGTCTTCAGAAAAGAATAAATCATACTCAACAACATATCCCGTTTTACCATTCCACTCACCTCGAATTACATCCTGTATGCTATAACCCGCATTAAAAATTTTGTCTAAAACTGCTTGAGGGATTTCCTCTTGTAATTCAGGAACTTGATCAGTTTCTTGACAGGCAAAAGTGATTGTGAAAATCATCATTACCGCAGCCCATTTTAATAATACTTTCTTCATAGTTAAATTGGTTTATTTGGTTCAATACTGGTAGTAAGATGCTGATTAATTTCAAAAAACCGTAATAATAAATTACATTATTACAGCATCCATATTTGAAACACATTTAACTGTTATTCAAATACTAAAAATAAGTTTTAATAAAAATTTTGATTTCATTTTTTAATAAATACAGCCAAAAATAAGATTACGATCTCTGTACTTGATTGATTAATTTTGGAAGATCTTTAGTATTAATGAGCAAGTACTCCAGTTTAATTTTAGTCCTCTTATGGTTTATTTACCTCCAAAAAGCCGAGGGATATCAATGCATTTTTAGCACACAGACATTAAATGAATATCAAGATGAAGTTACTTCTTTTCCATTAAAAAACTCTCTTCCAGAAAATAAAAATTCTACGCATAACAACCCTTCAGTTCATGTTATCCTTGTCACCAAAAATGTCTCATTAACTCAAAAAAAACTTGATGGACTTTTAGGGATTCAATGGAAGGGCTTCGAGTTAAATTCTTCAATAATAAATGTCCAGTTGATGCCGAATCAGATTAAAGCTGTAAAAAGCTGGCCAGAAATAGAATCCGTTCAGGTACTTAAAAAACCAACATTAGAAAGCAACGTCCCAGGTCATGACCTCTCCGTAAATATGCTGAACTGGGTGCATTCAAATTATCCATTACTGAATGGTCAGGGCATTAAATTATCAATTAAAGAAGATGCCTTTGACAGTACGGATGTGGATCTCTTTCCTAGGGCATTTCAATCTAACCTTGCGAGCGCTACAATGTCTACACATGCTAGCGCAATGGCTGCTATAATCTCTGGTGCTGGCAACTCCTCCTCTTTAAGCAGAGGTGTGGCTCAAGGCAC
>JBLIKG010000095.1:0-7726 GCA_047636255.1 Roseivirga sp.
CTCTGCAATTTAATGGTCCGTTCGTCTAGGGGTTAGGACACTGGGTTTTCATCTCAGCAACAGGGGTTCGATTCCCCTACGGACTACTTCAAAAAGCTCAGCAGTACGCTGAGCTTTTTTTGTTTTAATTACTTTATGTTGAATACTACGGGGAGCTTCCCTGCAAGCTGGCTCAATTCTAAATTGTTCCGCTGGAAGAATTTTCAACGAATTGCCCTCCTACGGACTACGATAAAAGGCTCAGCAATGCTGAGCCTTTTTTGTTTTTACATTTTGATAATTGACCAGAATCTGATTATCATGCATTGAGATAAAAGTTACGAAGATGATATTAGGTGTTTCAGGTTGGTTAGGGGAAAAAATGGGATTCAAAGAATCGAATGTGAGAATCGGATTCGTTCTATCTGTTCTTCTATTTGGTTTTGGAATTGGCCTCTATTTAATTTTATGGATTGTAAAGGTGTTATCCAAATAGAGAGAGACCCAATTATTTAATGAAAAAGGGATTTCATTAGATTAAAATTGACAGGTAACTTTTTTAGCTACGGCTTAAATAGAAAGAATTTTTGCAATCCTAAACTCATCGTCATCGAGCCTCTTCACAGTTTTTACAGCTTCGCTGATGGGTGTGTAAGCAATTTTGTTATTGATAACCCCAACCATAACATTAGATTGACCATGTAACAACCCCTCTACAGCAGCTACTCCCATTCTACTCGCTAATACTCGATCCAAAGTTGTTGGTGAACCACCTCTTTGTAAATGACCCAAAACAGATACTCGAATATCAAAATAGTCGAGTTGTTCTTTTACCTTGGCCGCAATTTCATAGCTGGAGCCAAGCTTACATCCCTCTGCAACGATAACCACGTTGGATGATTTTTGATTAGCAGCTCCTTTTCGAAGTCTTTTGATTAAATCCTCTAAACTCCAATTATGCTCAGGGACTAGCATAGCAACTGCTCCACCACCAATGGCACAGTTCACTGCAATAAAGCCTGCATCGCGGCCCATTACTTCTACGAAGAAAAGTCGTTCATGAGAAGAAGCTGTATCACGGATTTTATCTATCGCTTCAGTTGCTGTATTGCATGCAGTATCGTAACCTATAGTATAATCTGTTCCTGCCAAATCATTATCAATAGTGCCAGGAATCCCGATGACGGGAACATCATATTCATGGCTAAAAATATCGGCTCCTGTAAACGAACCATCTCCCCCAATTACCACCAATGCATCAAGCTCATTGGCTTTGAAATTCTTATAGGCCTTTTCTCGTCCTTCTTTGGTTCTGAATTCCGCACTTCTGGCAGAAAGAAGAAAAGTACCTCCCCTGCTCAAAATATTTGAAACAGACCTCACTTGCAGCTGCTCCAAATCGCCCTTAATTAATCCATCGTACCCTTTATAAATTCCGTAAACATCAAGCTTATAAAAAATGCTTGCACGAACAACGGCTCTTACCGCAGCATTCATCCCAGGTGCATCGCCTCCTGACGTTAAAACAGCAATTTTCTTAATGTTGGAATTCATAAGTAGAATTGAGGATAGAGTATAAAATTAGACTTTCAAAATTAACCAAAGTCGAAGGCCTGCCTAATGATCATGCAATCGATTGAAAAAGGCATAAAAAAAGACGGTAATACACCGTCTCAATATAATTCTTTTATACAAAATGGTTATACGCCTTCTGCAACAACTTCTGTCACATCATTAGGAAGCATTCTCTTCAAGAGATTTTCGATGCCTGATTTTAAAGTAACAGTAGAAGCTGGACAACCGCTGCAAGAACCTTGCAGATTCACTTTCACCACGCCTTCTTGAAATGAAGAAAAAGCTATCGCTCCACCGTCTTGCTCAACAGCAGGCCTAATGTATTCATCTAAAATACCTTTGATTTTCTTAACCACTTCGGAATCATTCTCATCAAACAAGGGATCTTTATCAAACTCCTGTAGAATCAATGGCTTATCATTTTCAAGATATCCTTTGATAGTTTCTTTAATTTGGTTTTGGACTTCAGGCCATTCAACACTTTCGCTCTTCGTAACAGTCACGAAATTGCTCATGTAAAAGACTCTCTCTACAGACGGAATTGCAAATAACTCTTGTGCCAAAGGAGAATCCTGAGCTACAGCCAAGTTTGGGTAATCGAAGCTCACACCTTCTTGCAAAAGCATGAAATTAACCACAAATTTCATTGAATTTGGGTTAGGGTTGGCTTCCATGTATATATTAACAGCTTTCATAAGTTCTTCAATAGATTGTATTAACTGCAAAGGTAAAAGAAAAGTTCTGAAAGGAATACCTTAAGCGACTTTGAGTCTCGACTTCTCGCTTTTATCAACAATGGCCGCGACAATTGCATCGCCTAACACATTGGGAATTGTTCGGATCATGTCTAAAGGTCGGTCAATGGCTAATATCAAAGCGAGCCCTTCAGCCTCCACTCCTAACGAGCCCAAAACGATGAGCAACATGATGATACCAGCGCCTGGGACTGCCGGAGCACCCATTGAGGACAATACACAAGTAAAAATCACGATTAGGTATTCTGTAATTCCTAAATCATGGCCAAAAGCCTGTGCAATAAATACGGCTGATATAGCCTGATGAATACAGGTGCCATGCATATTAATCGTAATCCCTAGAGGCAAAACAAATCCTGAAACCTCATTACTTAATTTCAAATTCTTTTCCGCACAATCTATGGTTACTGGCAAAGTTGCAGCGCTTGAGCTTGTAGAAAAAGCTAATATTTGAGCGGGAAGGGTCTTTTTAAGAAAATCTAAGTATTTAAATTCCGTAAATCTATTCACTAAAATGGGGTAGACCACAGCCATTAAGAATAATATTGCGCCAATTACCGTCAATGCAAAAACTCCTAGCACTTTGAGCAATGCAATGGCTTCTTTGGGATTATCCCCTGCCAAATCAACCAGCAGTGAAGCAATTAATGCCATCACCCCTATGGGCGCAAACTTCATGATGAGATGCACCATTTTTAGCATAGCTTCGTTCACTCCTAGGAAAAAATTCTTTAAACCAGCCACCTTTTCATGCGGACTTATGACCATTCCTATTCCAAAAAGTATAGAGAAGAAGATGACTTGCAGCATATTTCTATTGTCCTGAGATGCATAGAAAATATTACCAGGAACAATGTCTTCAAGAATTCTTAGTGGCCCATTGCTCTTAACGGCATTAGCTGCACTAAGTCTGTCAGAGACATCATCTGCATACTTAACTTTAAGCTCTTCACGCTTTTCGATTGGTAAAGATTTACCTGGCGATACGGCTAAAACGAAAACTAATCCAATTGTTGAACAGATCAGCGAAATGGCCACAAACCATCCTAAAGTTTTAGAACCAATTCTAGTGAGTTTTGTAGTATCTGAAAGGCTAGTTATCCCGCCTATAATGGTCACAATTACCAAAGGAACTGCCACTAACTTCAATAAGTTAATGAATATAGCTCCAAATGGCTTGACCCAGTTGGTCGTGAATTGAATCCATCCGAAATTACTAGCGAGTAGCCCAAAAACTACGCCAATGATCATTCCTAAAATGATCAATACGTGTAAGGCTGGCTTTTTCATCTATTCAGATTTATGGTTTTTCAGTTATCAGACCTGCTTACTTACATCAGGTATAAATCGCCAATAACAACTCTCATTATTTCATGAATTGTAATGACACAATGAGTATATAAAAGGCAATTAATCTTCTAAATCTTTCGGATGGGTTAACTCACCTTCGGTAGCAGCAACGACTACAGCTACAGTAGCATCGCCCGTGAGGTTCACCATAGTTCTTACCATATCTAAAATACGATCTGGCGCCACAATCAGCGCTATTCCAGCAGTTGGTATACCTACAGATTCAAGCACGATTACTAGCATAACCATACCTGCACCTGGAACACCCGCTGAGCCTACGGCAGCAAGGGTAGCGGTAAGCACAATCATAATCTGTGAACCAATTGAAAGATCAAGCCCTAAAGCCTGAGCAATAAAAACAGCAGCTACACCTTGATAAAGGCTAGTGCCATTCATGTTTATAGTGGCACCTAATGGAAGGACAAAACTGCTAACCTCCTCTGAAACACCTAATTTTTTCTCTACAATCTCCATTGTAACAGGTAGTGTTGCAGAACTTGAACTCGTGCTAAAACCCAAAAGCATAGCAGGACGCATGCCTTTAAAGAAATCTGTAAATTTAATTTTTGAAAAAAACTTAAGCATGATGGGATAAACCACCAACATCATTACAAAGAGACCTCCAATTACTGTAAGCGAATACCAAAGTAGCGCTGTCAATAGCTCCCAAGCTTTTTGCGGATCATCTCCCGCAATTTCAACAATCAACGAAGCAATTAGGGCAAATACGCCATAGGGTGCTACAATCATAATGTACTCCACCAGCTTAATAATGACATCATTCAAGCCATCAAAAAATTTAACTACTGTTTCTCCTTTCTTTTTAGGGATTTGAAGCAGAGCAATACCAACAATAATTGCAAAAAATACAACTTGTAGCATGGCGCTATTATCACTAGCCGCCATTATAATATTCTCTGGAACAATGTCAATCAATGGTTGAAGTGGCGTTCCACTTTTAATGCCCGCTGCTACATTCGCCTTATCAGCAGCAGTAGAATTGTAGAGACTCATTAGATTCTCTCTTGTTTCTAAAGGAAGTTGCTTTCCTGGCTGGAAGGTATTGACGAGTACCAATCCTATTGATGTTGAAATAACAGTGGTTATTAAGAAAATCATTAAAGTCTTTCCTCCCATTCGAGAAAGCTTTGATATATCTCCAATGTTAGCAACACCAATAATCAATGACGCTAGAATCAATGGTACTGCGATCATCTTCAATGATTTCACGAAAATGGTACCGATTGGCTTAATATAATTGACAGTGAATTCAGCAGACCAGCCAAGTTGAATACTTGCAATTCCGAACGCCAATCCTAAAACAAGACCAATAAGAATCTTGGTGTGTAGTGGAAGTTTCTTCATTTTTAAGGGAATAAGGTTTATTGAATTTTATTGGATTTGCTAATTAGCAAATAATCAGCAATAACCAAAGCAGCCATTGCTTCAACGATGGGCACAGCTCTAGGTACAACGCATGGATCATGGCGACCTTTTCCCGATACAGTTACTGATTCTCCGGCCTCATTGACGCTCTCCTGATCTTGCATAATAGTGGCAACTGGTTTAAAGGCTACATTGAAGTAAATATCTTCTCCATTTGAAATACCGCCTTGGATACCGCCTGAATGGTTCGTCCTGGTTTTCACTTCGTTACCTTCTGTATAAAAGGCATCATTATGAGCTGACCCATTCAGTTTTACTCCCTCAAAACCGCTTCCATATTCAAATCCTTTTACCGCATTGATTGATAGCATGGCCTTTCCAATTTCTGCGTGAAGTTTATCGAAAACGGGTTCTCCTAGTCCGGCAGGAACTCCCTTAATCACTCCAGTCACAATTCCACCAATGGTATCTCGATTGAGGCGCGTTTGATCAATAAGTGCTATCATTTGATCTGCCATGTTTTGATCTGGACAGCGCACTATATTTTCTTCTGCTGATTTTAAATCAAGTTGCTGATAAGGTGTTTCGAGCTTCAAGCTTCCAACCTGAGAAACATATGCTGCCACCGAAATTTTGTAATGCTTCAGTAAAAGTTTGGCAATTGCTCCTGCGGCTACCCGAGCTACGGTTTCTCTAGCAGAACTTCTTCCACCTCCACGATAATCCCTGATACCAAACTTGGCTTGAAAGGTATAATCAGCATGTGAGGGACGGAATTTATCCGCAATATGGGAATAGTCCTTGCTCTTTTGGTCCTCGTTACGAATGATGATGCTAATGGGTGTTCCGGTAGATTTGCCTTCGAAAACGCCAGACGCAATCTCGAACTCATCGGCTTCTTTGCGTTGCGTAGTAATCTTCGATTGACCGGGCTTTCTTCGATCTAATTCAGACTGAATAAAGTCTTCATCAATGGTCAGGCCCGCAGGACAGCCATCAATAATTACTCCTAACGCTTTGCCATGAGATTCACCATAAGTGTGAATTCTAAAAAGATGCCCGAATGAATTCCCCATTTATTTTTTAAAGTAGATAAAACCTGCGCCTACTAACATAGCCAATATTAAAAGATTGGCAACAATTTGCATCGTCTTATCTTCTTTTAAACTCATTAATTCATTCGATTCTAGATCGATATTGTCGTAGAATGACCCTAAGTCGACTGAGGAGATTGAATTATTCTTCTTGCTTTCTCCAGTTACTTCAAATTTAATTTTTGACTGAAGCGTATCGTATTTGGCGGTTCTTGGATTGAAATAAACCCAGCTAAAAAAGTCCTTCATATTATATTCCCCTGGCTCATTCGGTATACCGTAATAGCTAAATTTTTTAGATCCTGCTACTTTACCTCCTCCTCTATTAATGTCTTGATTAACGTCTGGTGTGTAAAATTCAACCTTCTTATTCATTGGAATCTTTGGTTCGTTGATCCCAGAAATATTACCTTCTCCATACACATTGAAATCGTACTCGAAGCTTCCTCCAGTATCAACCGTATACTTGCTTATTTTCTCGTCCAGTTCAAAGTCACCTACAGAAACAACATCCTTTAATGGATGCGGAGGTAAGGCCTTAACCTTCACTGTTTTTTCATTAGAATAGAAGGTTTTGAAATCTTCTTGACGATCGCGACCAAAGAAGGAAGGTGATTTAGCCACTTTGTACTTGATCATTTCAAAAGGGACAGATGGAAAATTGACAGGCTCTAAATTCAAGGGAAAATAAGTAGCTTGGTAAATCTTGTACCTCATATAACTCTTACCCGAAAGGGTTACCCTTTCTCCATAGATATTCTCAATATTAAAATTTTCTTCCCAACAATTTTCAGGACGCAGTTCTTTCAAAATCTCAGAGAGTTGTTTTCCTGCTTCATGAAATTGTAAAGGGGCACGGTTGGCATCAGCCACATAGAAGGCCAAGGTTGTGGTAAAGCCCTCACCAACATACACCTCATCTTTATCTGTGCTTAAGGCCAAAAAGGCGTCTTCTTTTACATCCACAAATTCTGGGTTTTTATCTGCCCCGAATAAGTCATCAAAAGGGCTTCGCCCGAAGGGATCTCTTCTTGCATTTCTATTTCTATCGATGGCCGGCCCAACTTTAATTTTCTTTCCAGGAGCACTGATTTTCTCTCCATTAACATCGATTGTAAAATTTGACAATTCAAAAGTCCCTTCCTCTAATGGTAAATACCGCTGGATAATGCTTTGAGAAGAACTGACTTGACCATTGATAATATTCGTACTGCTAGAAGATGACGTTCCTCTTTTGGCAAACCCATCTATCTCTGGGAAATCAGAATAGGACTTTAATTTACCATTTTGAATGCTGATTTTGATCGTGAAAAGTTCATTCAACGCGACATCTACAGAGCCTAGTTCAACAGTAATCTGTTGTGCCTTTAAACCGAAGCTTAGCAAGGTTAAGCTTATTGTCAATATAAATTTCAGCCTATTAATTCTCATCTTTATTTCTTAAATTCGATGTACGCCAAATCAAAAGTTTGAAGATAATTCAAAATTTTGAGGTAACTAAATACTTTTAGTTGCGTTCTTTTCTACGTGCTGAAAGTACAATAGATTTATAACACATAAACGGTCTTAACATGTTGGAATATTTCA
>JBLIKG010000096.1:0-7638 GCA_047636255.1 Roseivirga sp.
GTACCTCATTCATTCAATGGGACAGTGCTATCGGCACTGGAACGGTGGATGTTACGCTAGAAAACGGTCAGCCAGATTATATCATCAATCCTGATAAGGCCTATGATTACATCAGTTTTGAGGAGGCCAAACCATTATTAGAAAGCACTGCTTTTGATATTCTCTACTTCGGCACTTTGGTACAGCGGAATCCTACTTCCGCAGCAACGCTCAGCTCAATTATCGACCAATTCCAATTCAAAGAAATATTTTATGATGTCAATCTTCGTAAAGACTGTTTTTCTAAGTCGATTATCGAGGCATCATTAAAGAAGTGCACCATTCTCAAACTGAACGAAGAGGAGCTAGGCGTAATTGGTAGTTATTTCTTCGATGGTGAAATGGATATCGAGACTTTCTGCAATAAGATTTCTGACACTTTCCAGATTCATACCATCATCGTGACGGCAGGGAAGCATGGCTCTTATATTTTTACTAAAGTGGCTTTTGTACACATTCCTGTCGTGCCTGTCGAAGTGGTTGATGCAGTAGGCGCAGGAGACTCTTTTAGCGCAGCCTTCTTATTCAAGTTCTATCATAAAAAGGACCCAATCGATGCAGCTAAATTTGCTAATCGCATTGGGGCAATGGTGGCTTCGTCAAATGGGGCAATCGTTGCTAAAAATAAAGTCCAAGAAACCCTTCATCAATACTCTCAATTATGAAAGAAAGTAATTTTTTGTTTAAAAGCGCCATAGTAGCTGCTATGGCGGGTTTCCTCTTTGGTTTTGATACTGTAGTTATCTCCGGTGCAAATCAGCCCATTAAGGAACTTTGGAATACAACGCCATTTTTCCATGGTACTTTTATAATGTCCATGGCGCTTTGGGGAACTGTGGTTGGGGCATTGTTCGGAGGGATTCCAAGTGATAAGCTAGGCAGGAAAAAGACTTTGTTTTGGATTGGGATACTCTACCTCGTTTCGGCATTAGGTTCGGCATTGGCCCCAGATCCTTATACTTTCTCCATTTTTAGGTTTATCGGTGGTTTGGGTGTGGGTGCTTCTTCTGTGGCCGGCCCAACGTATATTTCAGAGATTTCAATTGCTAAGAATAGAGGTAAACTCGTAGGGCTTTATCAATTCATGATTGTATTCGGGATTTTGATTGCATTCATTTCTAACTACTTACTCGAAGGTTTTGGTGGAGAAAATGACTGGCGTTGGATGCTTGCGGTAGAGGGACTTCCTGCTATTGTTTATTCAGTAATGGTACTAAGAGTCGTGGAAAGCCCAAGATGGTTGGCATTGAAGAAACGAGATCATGCCGAGGCGCTTCGCGTGCTGCAAATCATTAATCCAGAGAATGCAGAAGAGAAACTCAGAGAGATAGAAAATGATATTGAGCCAGTAGGTCAAAAGGTGGGCTTGTTTTCTGGTAAATACAAGAAACCGATTATGCTGGCCTTTTTCTTGGCCTTCTTCAATCAGGTTTCGGGGATTAACTTCATTTTATACTATGCTCCTGAATTACTCGAAAAAGCAGGTTTTGCAGGGAAAGAGTCGCTTTTTAGTTCTATTTCCATTGGTGGAATTAACCTTATTTTTACAATGCTGGGCATGGTGTTGATTGATAAATTAGGAAGAAAGCAACTGATGTACTTCGGTTCTTTCGGTTACATTTTAGGCTTGACGGGTACCGCTTGGTGTTTCTATACTGCTGCCAGTCCAATCCTTTTATTGAGTTTTATTTTGGTATTTATTGCCTCTCACGCCATCGGACAAGGAGCTGTAATTTGGGTGTTTATTTCAGAGATTTTTCCAAATCAAGTACGAGCTTTTGGTCAGTCGTTTGGTTCAGGAGTACATTGGGTATTTGCGGCTTTGATTACGCTTTTAACTCCCATCTTTATCGATAAAGACAATGGTATTTTTGGAGATAATCCATGGCCAGTTTTTGCTTTTTTCGCCTTTATGATGTTCCTACAATTGATTTTCGTTTGGCGCGTAATGCCAGAAACAAAAGGGAAGACCTTGGAGGAAATTGAAAAGTCGTTTCAGTAGCGTGCTAACAAGGCCAGAGCAATTAGCCCTGAAGGGGCGAGATATGAATAACATAGGGTATAGCCCTTTGAGAACACCGCGTCTTAAAGTGGATAAGCCCTGAAAGGGTGTAATAAAGTGAAGGAATAAAAGTATGCCACCCTTTCAGGGCTAAGCACTGCTGATAGAGCTTGGAAATGGCCTACAACCATTGTTATGATATTAAGCCCTTCTAGGGCAGTTGTTAGTTTTGTAACTAATATTGAGTGAGGCAGCTTGTTGGTGAAGAACACCAACAAGGGCGAAACCCCATCAAAAACTGTCAAAAGACAATCGTTTTCAAGGTTTCTCTGTCGAATATGAACTATAAGGGCTGAGCTTTGTTACCTTTACACTATGAGCTACGCAAAGCAAACAGAATATCCAAAAGATAATATCTCGATCTTGCCTCACCCTACGCGGCAATCTAAGACCCAGCGCAGTCTCGCAATCTAATTTTTTTAATAGCAACATTTAATTGATCAGAGCGAATTCGCTTTGACCTGTCTGCTATTGTTAATCAATCAATTCATTTAATTAAAATCACATGAAAGTGCTAGTTATTGGAGCAGGCAATATGGGTTTAACATATGCCTCTTCTATTGCAAAATCAGGTCACCTAAAAAAAGAAGATCTAATGATCTTCGATAAGTCTTTAGAATTGCTGGAGACCTTGAGAAAGTCAAATGAAAACTATGAGGTTTATGATACTTTATTGGAATGCCTTCCTATTGCCGATATTATTTTTATCGCGGTAAAACCTCATCACAATGATACTTTAATGGCCGAAATGGTACCATTCTTAAACGATCAACAATTGGTCATCTCTATCATGGCAGGGGTTACCATCGAGACTTTACAAAATGGCCTCGGGCTTAAAAAAATTGTTCGAGCCATGCCAAACCTTCCTGCCCAAGTAGGTAAGGGAATGACTTCCTATTTGGCTGCTCCAGAAATTTCAAGAATTGAATTGTGGATGGTAGAGGACTTACTCGGTTGTACCGGCAAAACGGTACGGGTAGATTCTCAGATGTTTATCGATGCCTCAACCGGTATTTCTGGTTCAGGACCCGCTTATGTTTTCTACTTTATGGAATCCATGATGGAAGCCGCCAAAAGCATGGGCTTTTCAGACAATGATTCAAAGGTTTTGGTCATCACCACTTTTGAAGGTGCCATAGAATTATTTAATCGAAATAAACTAAGTGCGAATAGCTGGATGAAAAAAGTAGCCTCTAAAGGAGGAACCACACAAGCGGCCTTAGATTCTTTAGACGATAATAATGTCAAACAATTGATTCATGATGCTGCCTATTCTGCCTTTAACAGGGCCATAGAATTAGGGAAACCCAGCATGGAACTTCAAGAAAAATAGAAATGGTAAAGTCAGATAAGAAACGGGTAGTGATCAAAGTAGGTACGAATGTGCTTACCAATAAAGACAACCGTATAGTTAGACCCATTATTAATGAAATCGTTCGGCAAATTGCCGAGCTCTATGAGCAGGATATCTTGTCTGTGCTCATTTCTTCGGGCTCTGTGATTGCAGGAATGGAAGTTTTAGGCAGGTCTGCTATCAAGGACAAGGCCATTAGAAGACAAGTATTTTCTTCTGTGGGTCAGCCGAGAATGATGAGGACTTATTACGAAACATTTCATGATTATGGAATGAAATGCGCGCAGGTATTAGCCACCAAAAGGGATTTCAATCCTGGCATTTGGCGCGAGAACATGATCAACTGTTACGAAGGCCTGCTTTCGGAAGGCATTATTCCGATTGCGAATGAGGATGATGCCACTTCGGTTTCGCATACCATGTTTACGGATAATGATGAGATGGCCAGTTTAGTAGCCGAATTGATCGGAGCAGATATGCTGATCATTCTTAGTGATACCAACGGCTTGTATGATGGAGATCCCGATGATACTGATTCGAATATTATAAGAGTCGTAAGCCCCGAAGAAAACTTGACACGCTTTATTAAAGATAGCGTAAAGGGCGAAGCAGAAGGAAGAGGCGGTATGGGTTCGAAGCTCAAAATCGCGCAAGCAGCTGCTTCGAAAAACATTACCACATTTATTGCCAACGGGAAAGATAAAAACGTGATTCTTGATATTGTCGCAGGCAAGGAGGTTGGCACCAAATTCACAGTGTAAAACATTGAAAATGATATTATTAAAAACAAAAACAAAAAATAAAGTACTTGAATCCGTAGCCAAAATTCTGGACCTGAACAGAGAAAGAATCATTGCTGCTAACCAGCTAGATTTGGCTGCATTCAATAAAGATGACCAAGCGATGTACGACCGCTTGGTTGTTGATGACGCCAAAATGGATGTCATCATCAATGCTGTTCTCGAAGTAAAAGCAAAGCCCGATCCCGTGGGTAAAGTGAAGAGCACAGTGAAACGTGAGAATGGGCTTGAAATCATCAATAAAACGGCTCCCTTTGGTACGATCATGATCATTTATGAGTCTAGACCAGATGTGACCATTGAAGCCGCTATTTTGGCTTTTAAATCCAATAATAAAATCCTTTTAAAAGGTGGGAAAGAAGCATTCCATACCAATATGGTATTGGTGGATTGCTGGCATCAAGCCTTGCATTTAAATGGCTTGGAAAGTGATTGGGTACAGTTCTTAAGATTATCAAGAACAGAAACTCAGGCTTTTCTGAAAAACCCTGATCAACAAATCGACTTGATCGTACCTCGCGGTGGCGAAAAACTCATCGAATTTGTGAAAGCCAATGCGACATGCCCAGTTTTGGTCAGTGGGCGGGGCAATAACTTTATTTATGTAGATCAAACCGCCAATTGGGAACAATCTGTAAAGGTGATTTTGAACGCTAAAACCGCTAAAATTTCAGCTTGTAATGCCTTAGATAAGATTTTGATCGACAAGAAAATTCCTGACCTGGAAAACAAGTTGAAGCATTTGCAAAAGGCATTGCATGAATTCAATGTCACCCTTTTAGTGGACAAAGAAGTGAAGGCCATTTTGCCTGAGGAAGAGGAAATAAGCAATAAGGACATATGGTACGAAGAGTTTCTCGCTCTGAAGGCATGCGTAGCTCTTGTGAGCGATGAAAGTGAGGCCATCAGTATGATTAATAAATATTCTGGTGGCCACTCTTCGTCCATAATGACAACGGATAAGAAGAAAGCACAAGAGTTTATGGAGCAAGTGGATTGTGGGGCGGTGTATCACAACGCATCTACCCGATTTACCGATGGCGGCCAAATGGGAGTAGGGGCTGAATTGGCCATTAGTACAGGCAAACTGCATCACCGAGGACCACTGGGCTTGGAACAATTGGTCACCAACAAGTACTTCATTTATGGTAATGGGCAAGTAAGGGTTTAGAAATCTAAACGTGCTGGTCTACCAGAATGGCATTGCCATCAGGATCGACAAGCATTATACTCGCTGGACCAGAAGTGTTCTCATCTGCTTTTGAGGTAAGTGCTATGCCCTAGTTGGTAAGCATTTGTTGGATTTGGCGCACATCATCAAAGGAATCTAGCTTATTGGCGTTTTCATCCCAACCGGGGTTGAAGGTCAAAATGTTATTGGGGAACATGCCTAGAGAAAGCCCAATCAAGGCATTCCCATTTTTCATGATCAGATAATTTCTTGCCATATCTCCGGCAAAAGTCTCGAACCCAAGTGCCTCATAAAAGTCTTTAGAAGTCTGAAGGTCTTTTACGCAAAGGCTGATAGAAAATGCGCCAAGTTTCATAGGGGTAGGTTTGGTTGCACAATGAATTTAAAGGTTTTTGTTGGGATTTGGAGATTGATGCGATTGACTCTTTTCCTACCCTTTATAGTAGTGACTGACTATTCGAATCACTCTATTCGGTTAAAAAGAATCATGAATACTGATAATCTCATTTTCTAAGTCACCTCGCAGAGGTCTTTTTCAGAAGCGCAAGAATGGGCTGACAATGAATGACCGTTTTCCTTCCCTGATGCAGGAAGGGTCTAATTTAGATGGGAGAGGGCTCATTTGTCTGGAAAGTCTTTATTTGTTTCTATTCAATATACTAACGATTAGTTTTTTAACGACTTCCATTTCTTCTGGCTTGCTAGCAGCAGCGAAGAGTGTAAGACTTGCTAATGCCTCGTTACTGATAATTGTAGTACCGTCATCTTTAGATAACACTTTATTGCGCTCAAGGAATAATAGAAAGCAAGCAGCCGCTATTCTTTTATTACCATCTGTAAATGCATGATTTTTAGTTATTAGATATAGTAGTGTCGCAGCCTTTTCTTCAATACTTGGGTGAAAATACTGTTTTCCAAATCCTTTAGAAATTTGGGCAATTGCACTTTCAAAACTCTGATCTTTTTCAAGTCCAAATACATCAGATTCGAATTCCTATTTCATTTGATTTATCAAAATTTGATAATCCTCTCGTGTCGGATATTTTGCCCTTTGTAGAGAAAGTCCTTTGGTGTCGAGTCTTTCATGATCATAATCATCTAATAGAGAGAGGCCTTTTGTGAACTTATCTAACCATTTATATCCTTCTTCTTGTGCTTTTTCTTCAATAACTCGACTAAGAATTTGTATTCCAGATCGTAGAATTTTAATCTCTTGATTGGTCTGTTCTAGGCGTTTTTCATTAATCGAATAGCCTTGAATTAAATAGTCCTTTAGTTTGCTCGTAGCCCATTTCCTAAATTCAGTAGCTAAAGGAGATTTAACTCTATATCCAACCGATATTATTACATCAAGATTATAATGAATAACTTCTCTTTCTATTTCTCTACCACCTTCTTTTCGAACTAGTGCAATTTTCGCACTAGTTGCTACTTCATCAAGTTCCCCATCTTTAAAAGCATTTTTAATATGTCTGTTGATAACAGTTCTATCTCTACCGAAAATTTCAGCTATTTGAAGTTCAGAAGCCCAAATTGTATCAGCTCTTTTGTCAAGCACAACTTGATATTCTGTAAGACCATGAGAAGGTTTAAAAGCTACAAGAACTTTATTCTCATCAGTATTATTGATTTCATTACTCATCTTGTTTTCTTCAAATCAACCTTAGCATTTGGGTAAGGATTCCTAACATCTTTGCTCGCTTTGTATTTTATGATGAATATAGTCAGTATTTTAAGATGAAAATGCAATTTCAGAATATTCTTATGACCATTACCCATTGAAGCGGGGATGACCGTTTTCTTTCCCTGATCCCGAAGTTTCTGGAGAAGGGTCTAATTTAGACAACGGATAAAACTTTATAATCAACCTTTTGAAAACACTTCCCAGCTGTTATCAGGTTTTAGGTAAGAGAACAGCACAATGGAAAGCACACTAATAGAAGTAGCGATCATAAAGGGTTCAATGGTAGTTTTGAGGTAAGTACAAATCAAGAAACTGACTGCTCCTGAAATCAACGACATCCATGCACCAAAAACAGAGGCCTTTTTCCAGAAGAGTCCAAAAGTAAAAGGAGCGAAGAGGCAAATCATGATAAAGACCGAAGAGATAATCACAAGTTCATGAATATTACTGCTCGACATGGCCATTGCAGAGGCTAATGCAGCAACCAAGATAACCGCAAAGCGGGTA
>JBLIKG010000097.1:0-7569 GCA_047636255.1 Roseivirga sp.
GTCTACCTCTTCTTTTAAACTTTTATAACTCGGTACTTGATCTCGGGACGGCACTACCACCAAAAGCAGCGAAATTTTACCTATATATTCAGGGTATTTCTTAAAGAAACGGTCAATTGTTTTCAGCCGCTTTACAATCCCTTTAGAATAATCCAACCTATCGACCGATAGAATAACCCGCTCAGATTTTATGTTTTTCTTAAATCCATCCAAATGTTCGATAGTCGCATTTTCTTGGGCAACTTCTTCGAATTTATTATAGTCAATTCCCATCGGAAGCGCATCCACCACCACCAAGCGGTTACCTACTTTCAACTGATTTCCTTCATAAGGTATCCCTGCCAAACGATGACAACTGCTTAAAAAATGCCTTGTGTCATCATAAGTGTGAAAGGCCAAATAATCTGCTCCTAACATACCTTGGAGCAATTCCTTTCGCCAAGGAATCATTCTAAAAATCTCGTAAGAAGGAAAAGGGATATGGTTGAAAAAGCCAATTGAGCATTCTGGGTGCCGCTCTCTTAATAATTCTGGAAGTAACAAAAGTTGGTAATCATGCACCCAAATGATATCGCCTGGTTCAAGAATACTGAGTATTTGAGCTGCGAATTTCCTATTTACTCGCTGGTAGGCTTCCCATTGCTGATTACTATATTGAATGTATTGAACGAAGTAATGAAAGGCAGGCCAAAGGGTTTGATTGGAAAAGCCAAGATAATAATCCTCCAAGTCTTCTTCACTCAAGAATACTGGATGCATACTCCCTTCCTTAAGCTTTTCGGTTACAATCTTCTGTTGTAATTCATCTTCAATGGTCGCTCCGGGCCAGCCGAGCCAAATATTATCTCCCTCACGATAAATAGAACCTAAACCAGTGGCTAAACCGCCTTCGCTGTTCTTAAATTCCATTTGACCATCAGCATCTTTTTCAATTCTTACAGGTAAGCGATTGGATACAATTATGGTTTTTGGCATAATACTGAATTTGGTTAATTCTATAATAATGGCCTTTTACATAGTACTATGTTCAATAAAGTTTAGAAAACATGGGAAACGAATGCAGGTCAATCACCGCGTAGCATTAACTTTAAGTTAACAAAAACAAAGGACTTTTAATCGAATTAGAGCTTAGAAAGCACAACTTTTACCCTTTGGGGTGCTTCATCTTGCTCAATAATATATATTATGCCCGTGAGCGTTTTTCCGTTGAAACTCTCTAAATAGATAATCCCAAAACCGGTATCAGATTCACCCGATGAAAACTCAATGGCATAGTAATTACCCAGTGGAATAAAAAAATAATCTGTTTCTTTCGCCTTCCCATCAGTCCATATTCTTAAGTTTTCTCCTGATTGGAATTCAAAAGTTTTACCATTCAGAAAACCTTCATCCTTCACTTTCCAAGAAGTGTTACTCAATTTAAGATCGAAAATGGTGGGTGAATAGGGTGCAAAATGATATTCTGTTGGAAATTCATCGATGACGGATCTTAGCTGAAGCATTCCTTTGTTATTGTACTTGCCATAAAGAGTATCCGCTGCCGATTCGAAGGTCACTTGATTGCCATTCTGGACTACCTTCCATTCTTCCTTTACATCGGAATAAAAGCTAGTGGCCTTGCCATTGGGCAGAATCGACAACAGCATTAGCCCTTGTTCCACAAAGCTTTCTATTTCCTCTGATTCGTCCTTAATGACGAAGTCTACACCATCTTCACCGATTGTCATTTCTGGTGGAGTGGAAACGATATAGGCTAAAAGCCAATTTCCTTCTAGATTTTGAGCACTTAGAGAAAAGGGTAAAAGCGATAGAAGTACGAGGCAGAAATTACGCATGCACCAATATACGTGAAATCGAAATAATGGATAAGCTGAGTCTGTTAAAAGACATGAAAATGTCCTTCTACAAATCGAACAGGTGCGTATTCAATTTTTGAAGTGCCTCCTCTTTGTAACTTCTGTCTGTAAGTAAAGATATGTTATGACGGCTTCCTCCGTAAGAAATCATTCGGATTGGGATACTTCTTAAAGCCTCGAAAATATTGTTCACCACCCCTTTACGTTCAGCCACAAAATTACCCACCACGCAAATGATGGTTTGGTTTCTGTCAACTTCCACAGTTCCGAATTTTTCTAATTCCGCCATGATTTTGGTCAAATAGGTATCATCATCAATGGTAACAGAAACCGCTACTTCCGATGTCGTAATCATGTCGATTGGCGTTTTGTACTTCTCAAAAATCTCGAAAATCTTTCTTAAGAAACCATAGGCCAAAAGCATTCGAGTTGATTTAATTTTAATGGCCGTAATGCCATCTTTGGCTGCTAAGGCTTTTACATCGTCCGAAGTTGTAGCCGTACTGATCACGGTACCTTTGGCTTCAGGCTGCATAGTATTCAGTAAACGTACGGTGATACCCATTTTTTGGGCTGGCCAAATCGATGCTGGATGCAATATTTTTGCTCCGAAGTAAGCTAACTCGGCTGCTTCATCGAAGGAAAGTTCAGCAATGGGGAAAGTTTTGTCTACAACACGAGGATCGTTGTTGTGCATTCCATCAATGTCCGTCCAAATTTGGATTTCGGATGCTTGAATCGCTGCACCCACTAATGAAGCTGTATAGTCACTTCCTCCACGTTGTAAGTTGTCTATCTCTCCTTTGAAGTTCTTGCAGATATAACCCTGAGTAACGAAAATTGAAGGCCCCTTTTCCTTTTCTAGTAAGGCAGTCAGCTTTTCAGAAATCAAATCAAGGTCTGGTTCGTGCTCTTCATTGGTGCGCATAAACTCCAAGGCTGGTAATAACTTGGCTGCAACACCTATTTCTTCTAAATATAGGGTGAAGAGTTTAGTGGACATCAGCTCTCCCTGTGCCAGAATATCACGATTAAGCGCTTGGTTAAAAGAAATCTTTAAGGTAATCAAAAGAAACTCGAAGTGCTCATCAATGATCCCGTTTGCTTCTAACCTGAGCTCTTCTTTCTTTAATAAATCCTGAATGAAGGTATAATAGTGAGCTCTAAGCGCTTCGATTTTAGCTTTAGCTTCGTCCTTATCACTTTTGGCCAAGGACTCGCCAATGGCTACCAATGCATTGGTAGTGCCAGACAAAGCCGAGAGTACAACAATCTTAGGCTCATTGTCTTTTGTGATAAGCTGAGCAACTTGATGCATTCGTTCCGGTTTCCCAACCGAAGTTCCTCCAAATTTTAATACTTGCATTGAAAACTGATGGGTAGTTTAATTCTTCGTTTTTTGGTTTAAAAGCCAAGCATTTTTATAGCAGTAATGGCCGCTTCGTCACCTTTATTACCATGCTTCCCTCCTGCTCTGTCTAAAGCTTGCTTTTGGTTATTAGGAGTAAGTACTCCAAAAATAACTGGCTTATTGTATTTCAAAGCAACATTGGTGACTCCATGGGCGACTGCATCGCAGATAAAATCAAAATGACGCGTTTCTCCTTGAATTACACAGCCAAGACAAATAACTGCATCAATGCCTTTTTGTTCTGCCATCCATTGAGCAGCCAAAGTAAGCTCGAAACTTCCGGGTACTGACTTGCGAATGATGTTCTCTTTGGCCACTCCGTTGGCTACCAAGGTCTCATAAGCGCCTTGATATAGCGATTCGGTTACTTCTTCGTTCCATTCTGACACAATTACAGCAAACTTCTTTTTGCTCATATCTATCACATTCTTACGGCTATAATCGCTTAGGTTCTTTAGGTTTGAAGCCATTTTTCTGTTTTTCGACTTTATAAAATAAAAAAGGTAAGACCTTTCGACCTTACCTCCATTGTTAATTCCTTTTCACGAATTACTTTCCGGCAAGGCCTTCAAGGCGTGCCTTATGCTTTCGTGCATTAGTAATTTCGGAAGCCCCGAAATAATCGGTGATGATTTTATCTAGTGGTACAATTGCTGCTTCTAAATCTCCAAGCTTCTCGTAAGCCAAAGAGGCCTTCATTAAATAGCCAGGTGAGAAGAATTTATCATCCACTTCAGCAGCGGCTTTTTCGTATTCTTCTGCTGCATTACTAAAATTACCTAATTCTAAATAGGCATCTCCAGTTAAGGCATAGCCTCTGGCCTGAACTAAATAATCATCATTGCTGAATGATTTTAAGTAGCTGAGTGCTTCGTCAAACTTCTGCTGCTTTAAATAAATTGAACCAGCGTAAAAACTTGAAAGACTAGCGGCTTCGGTGCCACTATAAATATCTATTATACTTAAGAAACCGAGGTTTCTACCATCTCCATTCAAGGCCAAATCAAGGCTATCTTGCTCAAAGTAGTACTGAGCCTGAAACATTTCGTTTTGACCATCAGCATTCTTTTGTGTTTTACTATAATTAATGAAGTAGATAACACTAGCAATCACAATGACTACTAATCCCACAATAGTACCCACAAAACCTGTAGGGCCCATTTCTTTCTTCATTTTATCAACAGCAGATCTGTCTTTTGTACTTGTAGTATGTGCTTCTTGAGAAGTCTTGTTAGCCATCACTTGAAAATTAGGTCGCAAATATAAGGAAAATGTTGAAAAACAACCGCTTAAATACTAATCCATAATGTATGGATAGTCTTCCTGAACGTAAACGTCTTTGTAAGCTTCAGAAGGGTCAGGATAGTCAGATTCCTCAGCAAATTTGACTGATTCTTCTACTTCAGCTTTAATTTTCACATCAATCGCCTTTAAGTCTTCTTCTTTCGCCCAACCATTCGCCAAGATTTTGGCTTTCACCATTTCGATTGGATCACGGTCTTTGTATTCTTCTAGCTCCTCTTTAGTACGGTATTTTGCGGGATCGGACATTGAATGTCCTTTATATCTGTAGGTTCTGAATTCAAGTAAAGTTGGGCCGTCTCCTCTTCTTGCTCTGTCTGCAGCTTCTTCTACTGCAGTATGTACCGCCTCAGGACTCATGCCATCTACTGGTGCAGAAGGAATATCGTATGATTCACCCAAAGTGTATAATTCTGTTACGTTAGAGGTTCTTTGTACAGAAGTTCCCATGGCATAACCATTATTTTCGATCACGAAAATTACTGGTAATTTCCATAACATGGCCATGTTCAATGCCTCGTGAAAAGCACCTTGACGCACAGCACCATCGCCCATCATACAAATACAAAGGTTACCTGTTTTGTTGAACTTCTCAGCGAAGGCAATCCCAGCACCTAATGGCACCTGGCCTCCAACAATACCATGACCGCCCATAAATCCAACTTCTTTGTCGAACATGTGCATTGAGCCACCCTTTCCTTTTGAAACACCCGTTTCTTTGGCCATCAATTCAGCCATGATTCTTTTAGGGTCTGTTCCCAGTGCCAAAGGCTGGCCATGATCTCTATATGCCGTAATCCATTTATCTCCTTTTCTTAAGGCAGAAACTGAACCACTTGAACAAGCTTCTTGTCCAATGTATAGATGGCAAAAACCTTTGATCTTCTGCTGCCCGTAAAGCTGACCCGCTTTTTCTTCGAATCTTCTTTGTAGCAGCATGTTCTCGTACCAGAACATATAAGTCTCTTTAGAGAACTTGGTTTCCTTAGTTGCTTTTGCTTTAGATGTTGCTTTAGTTGCGGCCATTCGTGAATATATTTGAAGGAAATCAGCGTCTCCTTTATTTTACTTGTTTAAATCGGATTGCGAAAATAAGACAAAAACGATCAACTTCGAAATTAATGCATCTGGAATCTATCGGTCTTTACAATTTCAAGAACTACGAAAGCTTAAATGTGGCCTTTTCGCCTGAAATTAACTGCTTTGTGGGCAAGAATGGCAGTGGAAAAACTAACCTATTAGATGCTATTTATTATTTATGCATCACCCGAAGCGCCTTTAACCCTCAAGACAATCAATGTACCCTGCATGGCGAAGATTTTTTTAGCCTAAAAGGGAAAATGAATTTGGGTGAAAGAATCAGCACCATTATTTGTGGAATGCAACTAGGGAAAAAAAAGCTGATCAAGTTAGATGACAAACCTTACAAAAAAGCAAGTGAGCATTTGGGCAAATTTCCAGTGGTTTTAATCGCCCCGAATGACACTGATGTAATCAGAAATGGTAGTGAGGATAGGCGCAAATTTTTTGATGCAATCATTGCTCAAACCAGTCAGGTTTATCTCAACCAATTGATCGATTACAATCATGTTTTGAAACAACGGAACGGTCTGCTGAAGCAATTTGCTGATCGGGATTATTTTGATGCTGCCCTTCTACAGCAATACACGGATCAATTGATTGATTTGGGTGGAAAAATAAATGCACAGCGAAAAGGCTTTATCAATACTTTTAAACCCATTGTTGAGCACCATTATTCCCAGCTGTCAGAAGCAAGCGAACCCATTGATTTACTTTATGAATCAGACTTTGATCAGGACATCGCGGCCCTTTTTAAACAGAATATTAAAAAAGACATTATCCTTAAGCGGACGAATGTAGGCATTCACAAGGATGACTATCATTTCATAATGGAAGGCGAATTGATCAAAAAATTCGGCTCTCAAGGCCAACAAAAAAGTTATTTGATTGCCCTAAAACTCGCCAACTTCGATTATATCAATGCTGAAACTGGTTCAAAACCATTGCTACTCCTTGACGATATTTTCGATAAGCTGGATGATTTTCGCATTACCAAATTGATGGAAATGGTGGCTTCTGATGCCTTCGGGCAAATCTTTGTAACCGATGCAAGGCCTGAACGCAGCCATAAAATCTTCGATACCATCGGCCACGAAGTCAAGTTTTTTGAAATGGAAGGTGGAAAAGTGAATTCCTAATCATTAGGTGGATTAGGCATTACCGCCCAGATGGAGAAAATAGCTGCTAAAGCAGTTCGCAAACTGCTTACTGAGGTGGTACTCTAACTTTTGGAAAGTTTCAAACTTTCCAAAAGTCGCTTCCAGTTCTGATTCATCTCTGACTTTTATCTAAAAATGAATATGATTTGGCATTAACAGTAGGCCAGAGAATCAGCAATTGGTTGATTGTGTTTTACCCATTACCGAAGAAAATAACGGTAATTTTCTGTTTCCCTAAAAAGGTTCTCTGTCCCTATGGTGTGGTTATAAATGTGATATAGCTTTTCTGGCTGCATACAGTTAAGTTTTGCGGTACCGTAACTTTTGGAAAGTTTCGAACTTTCCAAAAGTTACTTCGATCTCTGTGTCGCTTTTAATCCTGACTATCGGATAATGAATTTAGCTCTTCAATCTACTTTTAGCTAGAGTTCGAGTTTCTGGCTATCCTCTAAATAATTCGCCTGTTCTAGGTAGGATTGGTGGAATTTCATGAACTCTTCTTTGCCCCCAAACCAGTCAAGGACATATTCTACATTTAAGAGAGTTACCTTATTCGATAGGTAAGCATTATAGCTACAAAAAGGCCATTCTTCTAAGTTTTTTGTAAATCCATGAAGTACAGGATTGGTATGGATATAAGCGATTACTCTAGAAATATAGGCGCTAGAGGTAATCTCTTTCTTGCGAAAATTTGCAGCAAAAAGACCTCCTCTTAGTTGGTACTTTTTATTGTAAGACTGTGTATAGCTGCTAAAGAAGT
>JBLIKG010000098.1:0-7529 GCA_047636255.1 Roseivirga sp.
CTCCTTCAGACAGGTTAGAAAGCTATGGTAATAGTCATTGCCATGAAAAATGAGTTGTCGCCCTCTGCCACGATTCATTACGTGGTAATAAGCGCCTTCAAAATTAATTCGAACAGGTCTTGGCATGAATGAAGGGTAATGCGCTTAAGGTATTATATCAATACTTGACCCCTTTCTGTGTTTCTAAAAAACCTCCCTGGTATTGCCGGTGTCTAAGTCAACAACAAGGACAGGCACTCTTAAAAATTTTCGTCGAATTCATGATTCTAGACTTGACCCCAGTCTTGTTCAGACAGTCAGTTGGTTGCTTGCCTTCGTTGTTAAAACCTACCCTTCTTTCGATGCACATCAAGATAATCTTGATGTGGAAGATATGAAGTAGGTAAGGTGATTTTCTGACCTTCCTTTTTATAAAAATGTTCCTCCACACTAGAGTTGGAGTAGTGATCAGAAATCTCTTTTGAAATGATAATGCGATAATCTTCGTCCAAGCTAATTAAGTTTTTATCAAAAGCGGCATCGTAGGTTGCAGATAGACAAATCCCATTTCTTGGGTTTAAGCGCTGGCTTGGGTTTTCCGACCAAGGGATAATGTGGCTTGCTCGATTGACCTCGGGAATATTCAAACCGGTGATACAACAAGATTCGTTATAGATCTTGAGTATCATTAATCTAAACACATTTTGATTGGATCGAACTCGGACAGATCGGACAACTTCCCTTCCATGCTTTTCTTCCAACCCTTCCAGTAAGGAATTCGGGTAATGAATTTCCCTATCTAATTTTTCAACGACTTCAGACTCGGCACCCTTATGCTCGTTGAAAGCGCTGAGAAGCTCTTGCTCATAAACATATTCAATCAAAAACTCTTGATAGCTTTTCAGTGCCGCCGAACAATAACCGTTTTGTAGATAACTCATTGGAATGCCGTTAATATTCCAGGTGCTAGCATCGCCTTTTTTAGATTCTTGCAATACAAACAAATACAGCTCATTTAAGCGCTCAACAGAACTAACCGACCAGACATTTTTGCAGTCTTCGAATTCAAATGGTGTTGACTGTATCATTTTGTTAAGCAAGTCGATTGCTCGAATATAGGAAGCTGCCTTTTTGCTGCCGGTCACGTTGTTGGCGTGTATATAGTTTGTGAAGGGGGCTTTATAAATTTGCAACTTTGGATTCCAGTCTATCGTCTATAGGATTTTCCATACATGAATAAAATTCTGCCATCTAGCTTTCAACGCTGTCAGTATATTGATAGAGACGATTTACTAATGCCATCAATACTTTTTCAGGCACTGAGTTAGAAAAGGGAAGCGTCCACCTTATTTCCGAGCCGAATTCCCTCTTAGTGGCCAGCTTCAACCAAATTCATATTGAAGGCACTATTGTGTCTATATTATAAAGCGATTTAATTTGTTCAAGAAAAATTTTCTGTCCTCCGTAGCTTGGATGCCTAACTTTACTAACCGTATAGCTATCACCAAAGCGTAGGGCAACGCTTTCAGCATCGTTTCCTATGGCTATTAATCTCTTTGGTTTTAGAAGGTCAATAAGTATCGCTAATAGCTTTTCTCCAGCTTTTCGTTCTTTAGAATTATGAGCTCTATTACTAAAAGGAGAACCTGCTTCAAATGGATGAAGAGGGAATACATTCCATAGAAATATTGGTGATGCAATTTGAGCTAAGACACTCCAAATTACTGCTGCGGTTCTTTCTGGCACGGCAGTTCCTTTAGTCATTTGGTCACAATCTACGTCCCATCTATTTGCATGATGACGAAGATTTACGTCATCCGTTAGAGCTAATCCAGTTCGACGTCCCCCTCTGTAACCTAAATCCCTGCCAATCCAAATCGCATCGACATCCACCTGGTTAGCAGCTATTAGCATTTTTCGAAGCAAAACACGTCGTTTTTTAGGAGCGTCAAAATAATCATAAACCTCACATCTCTCAGAGTACGGATTGAAAGTGTTTTCAAATGTTAATCTGGCTAATTCACTAACAAAACCTTCAATGTTCATTGGTCTCACCTATCGAACGGTAGCTGAGAGTTCTCTTTTCACGATCACCTACCACAATGCCCCCGTTGTATTTTCTAACCTGCCTAAAAACATTATATCCCTGAAGGATAGCGTCTTCCCAAAGTTTTAGTGGGCACTTTTCAACTTCATAGCCGTGAACAAATTTTTGAATAGTTTTCAGTACATCAAAAGAAACACTATTGTGACCTTCGAAGTAGTCAAGACCTTTAGAGTATGAAAAAAGCCATGCAGTTAAACCTTCCTCTACAACTATAGCTCGACCGCCATCCTGAGCTTCATCGAAAACAGGATCACTTTTGCGTTTTTGCTTAATCAAAGCTCTAAAAGTAGGCGACCAATGAAGAATTGCTGCATGTGCAAAATGAAAAACATCGTGAAAACGATAGTCATCCGAGTCTTTTATATTATCAGTCAAAGGAGAACCTACAAAAACGCCATTCCACCTCAAATAACTTTGCCCGCTCTTCCTTTGGGTAATATGGATTTCAAATTTTCTTGGAAGCTGTTCTTCTTCAGAAAAGGCATAATCAAAATCGGGCAGCGATTCTGTTGTTGGAATTGAAAACCGCCCAACCGCCTTTTTAACATTCCCCTTTAACACTTGTGCAAAAGAAAGTTCTATCGACCGCATCGCTTGTAAATATACACGAGCAAATTCAACAAGAAGTTCCTTAACCTCAGATGAAGGCCCTTCAATTTTGAGAAGTTGCGCAGAGACGAAACCTAAATGGAGTAAAGACTCATCTAATTTTTCTAAACTAGACGGAGTAATGATTTGTGAAAGTGGTGAATTTGCCTGGTCATTGGCCGATATATACCTATTGCTATCTCCTTCCACACATACCGAAAAAACATCAGAAATTTTGACATCCATTCGTCTGCACAAGGCCGTAAAATACCAAAATGCGTCTCCAAATTCTTCTACTACGGCGTCTTTATAACCAACATAGGCCTTGTTTTCTCTGTGGTACTTTTTAGAAGCCGACATAATGCTACCGACCTCACCATACAAACCTAAAAGAATTGGTGTTAAATCTGCCTTCGAAAACCGATCAGTTTTCTCAATAATCCGCTCATACTCATGTAGTGGAATAGCGCCATTCAATTGTTCAATATCATCTGGAGTAAGTTGTTTCATGGTATCCTCCTTATATTTAATAATGCATGGCCATTCTAGATTGCTTTAAGCCCTTTCATTATTATATGAATACACTCGTCTATAAAAGGCGAAATCATCAGTCTTTTGTACTCCTTCTCATCAAGTCCAGAGCGCAAAGCTAGTTCAGAAAGATTATAGGTCTGAATCATTCCTACAGTTTCCTCATAGTCACAATCATGGTCGCGAGTACGTGCGTAGTTTTGAAGGTCAGAATATCCTTCATTGTGAGCCACCTGCCATCTTGCTGTGAATGAGTCAGGTACTTTTCCCTCTAGAATAAGCGAGCAAACATCACTGGTAACACCACCAAAAGCACCAAGAAGGTAAATTGGCCTAGCCTCTTTTAGACCAATTAGTATCTCTTCCAAGACCCCTGGCATTTTGCCTTTATAGCCGGACAGCTTACCGCCAGCACAGATTCTGGCTGTCGAGCATGCAATAGATTGTTCTCGCATTTCAGTTAAGCACCTAGACCAGATGTAAGAGTTTTCTGGTGTGTTGGGAGATATAAAGACATCTGGATCAATACCATTAGCTATATCTTCAGGGATTATGTGCTCTTTTGTTTTCATTACTTGGCTGTATTTTGCCCTCCATGCAATGATTTCTGGTTTCGATTTATATAACGGCCATGCCAAATGATTTTCTATTTTGGGAAGGTTGCCGCCGATCCGTTCTTTTAAGATGGCTGCTTCGTCAAGAATAAACTCAGTAAAACCATCGGGACGAAGATCACCACCATAAATCAACGTTGCGGAGCGGGCCAATAAATGCCTGCCGAGGTCTTGGGCTAGTCGAATTAAGCTGTCTGAGTGAATATGATTTCTGGAAAACCCATCATCTTGCACATCTGAAATTGATATCCCTATGCGATTTTGAGTAAGGAAATTTTGCTCAGCAATATTCCATAGAGGAGTAAATGCCTCTATGCCTAAATGGCTATGCCAATCAGCTTCATATGAATATATTGGCGGCTCTGGGTAACATATTCGTTCTTGATTATTGACCTTTGCCTTTAGCGCCTGCCGAATTTCGGGAGGACGGGCAGACAATACACAGTCACTCGATATCCATCCTCTGTCTTTGTAGAATTCAAGGCACTGCATTGCGTGACTGTGACGAACGGTTTCAAGAATGGACGCTGACAAGATACGTAATATATCGCGTTGACTAATAGGCGCATCTGATGAAACGTGAACACATGGTACGTTTGATGCAGCAGGGAAGATGCGATCCGCATAGTCATTGAGACTATTAACTACGATAATCGGTCGATCGTGCTGCTTTGCACATAAGATTTCACGTTGGCACCAATATCGAGATGAGTACGCATCACTTTCAATGGCAACAAGTGTTGATTTCTTTACACTCTTCTCAATTTCTTGATCGAATTGAAAACCAGGGGAGATCTCTGTCGAATCAAAGAAGCGGTTCATATTTGTATTGTCTATTAACTTTTTGATTTCCTCTGAATGTAGCCTGCCAGTATCTTCAGCCTTAGCGTGACTTAAAAAAATGGTTATTGAGGAGGCTTTACTCGCATCATCTTGGGTAATTGGCGGACAATTATAACGGTAGATTTCGTGCGCCAGAGAAACAGTGGCGTAAAGATCCTTGTTGTCAGCAGGCCAGTCATACGCTCGAATACAGTTTTTTCCAACAAGCGAACCGTTATGTGCCAATCCCTCTCTATCCATTGCGATTGGCACAAAGCTAAAAGCGGGTGAACGAGGAAGGTTCTCTACATATTCCCGCCATTCTTCATGGCCGTTTGTGTTCACGCTCGTGAATACAAATATAATATTCCTCTTTCCATGCATGCTAGGATTATCACTAGGAGGCTCATCAGTATTATGGGAGCTAAAGAAAAATAGCGGAATATTCAGTCCTCGTGAAAATGGCCTTGCTCTATCGCGCGCAAAACTAGCTCTAACAGCATCAAGTATCGGCTCCACAGCATTTAAGTCAGAAGGATGCCAAATAAAACTTATAGAAAGTGGTGGGGAATAAATGTTTTCCATTAATGCGCTGCCCTACAAACTTTACATTTGGAATTGTATTTAGCCATGCTTTGATCATTTTGAATCAAGTGCGCTCGTGCAGTCCGAGCTTGATGAGCATCCTCTATCCATTGCGAAAGCTGCTGTGAAGAAGATGGATACGACCAATATCTCGCATAACAATTAGCATGGTTTTCATTCCAATTCGATTTAAGCCTATCGGGTAAATGCGCTAAATTATCTCTACTTGGTAATACGATGCCTATTAGTCCATTCGGTGTATATGTTCCTCGTCTTAAAGAACTTTTTATTTCCCAATCAATGTATCGCCTGCTATGGGTACAGCTACCAAGTAGAACAATCGTGACTGTGCTGTCCTGCAGATAAAGTTCGCGAATACGCCTCATAACATATTCCGTATCTGTGCTATTTATAAAACCATCATTGTTGTTAGCTCCTAGCACTTTAGGAATAAATACTTCGGAAGAATCGCGCACAAAGGCATCAACCTCATTTCGATCAGCCTTATAGTGTGAAATAAAAACTTTTCTTCGTACTGCGTTCATTTTTTCACTTTATGTAATTTTCCCAGTACCTTGGTCGACACGCTGATGAGAATGCGTAAATTGGCACGGATCTGAAACAACATAATTTAAGCTGTGCTTGTGCTTTAAATATATTTCTTCAATAAGTGTTTTACCTTCCAGTGAACTGGAAAGACATATTTTTTTAAAACCCAACCCTGAACTGTAATTGATTGAGGCCAGATCAACAGGAATGGCCTTGTCGCCAAAATAAAAAAAGAAATTTGATACCAGCACTTGATCACAAGTCCCCGTATCCCGATTTAAATTAACGGTATTTGTGGTTCCATCCTGATTGCTGTGATGAGAATCTTCTTGACTCCACTTCTCATCTTGCCCTTTATGGTAAATATTATCACCTAGCATCTTTAGTTGGCTGCCGTTTCGGCAAGGCTTTTTTAATGAAAAACGAGTGTCATCCCAGTATTCTTGAAAACTGAGTTTTTCAGATACTTTCATTAAAAGTATGCATTTCCTATGGATTCCTTTACCCAGTTTCTTCCCAGCAACACCCAACACCCAGTCACCGACGTTTGCTCCTTTACGAATACCTGGTTTGCAAGTTGCCAGGGTGCAAGTGCCATAGAATGGGTTTGGGGCAAAGCCATAATCTCTCGCAACTACGTAAACAAATAAATTTGAATTTGGAATTATTAGCATTCGATGTTGTACCCGCTTACTTTCGGTGATTTAGTTCCGTCGGGGTTTTGGAACTGACTTTTACCTTCTAGAGCATCAATAATTGAATCTGAACGCCAGCCAACAATAGATGCGGCATATTTCTTTAAATTGTCAGGAATTTCAACTTGGTCTTTCAATCCATTCTCATAAACCCCAACTATGGGCTTACCTAGTTGGTGTGCTACTTGTATTTCCCAGTTTACCCAAGGCCTACTGTGCGTTTCTTTTCCAATAACTACGATTACTTGACTCGCCCAACGCATCTTCATGCGAAGCAATCGTTTTATTGTATTATCGCTGACTTGATTATTGTCTAAACGTTTTTGGTTCTCAGGCTTAGCCCTGATTGAACTATTTCTTATGTTATAATTTTTTCCAGCTAAAATGCTAGTCAATCCATCTACGCTTGCATCGTCTTTATGGTGGTGACTTACAAAAGCATTTTTAATCTTACCGGACATTAATCTTACTCCATGTGCAAATTGCGTATTCTGGCGAAGTTGAACACCGATTCCCCCGGAAGATGAACACCCTCCAGCCCTTAAACATTGGCTAATCTCTTTTTACCCTAAGTGTTCATCATCAGCCAATGAGCTCATCGCTCTTCTCATTGATTCTCCCTTTAGACTAAAATAAGGGGTCGAAGCTCTTATCAAAGATTTCGGATAATCAATACTAACTAAATCACTTTTATCCATCAATCCGCCGTCCTAACAAACCGCGACAAGTGATAAGCCACCAAACTCACATCCTCGACAGACATCCGCTTCTGACTATTAGAAATAAATGCAGGCAACGCTTTAGGATTCAAAACCCAAACATCACTTTGCTTAGATTCAGCCGTCGGCTCAATAAACCAACCAGGAAACAAAACAACCTTCTTAACATCAATATCCCTACCGGTGCTTTCCCTAATAAGCTGCTTTAGCCAGTTCGCTCCAGCTTTAACTTGAACCAGCGGTTTATCATCTTTAAATCCATTGTGATGAATCAGCGTTTCACCGGTATAGATGATCCTGGTTTCGCCTTTGTCAGGTTTGCTATAGGTTTTGGTCTCTA
>JBLIKG010000099.1:0-7508 GCA_047636255.1 Roseivirga sp.
GATCAGGCCAGAAACAATGGATTAGACGCTGCAATTACCGATGAAGGTCTGGGAGGGGTAAATGGTAATAACCAAGATCGAGGCAAATTCAAGGTGAATTCCTTACGAAATATTGCCTTAACAGCTCCTTATATGCACGATGGTAGATTCGCTACACTGCGTGATGTGGTTCAGTTTTATAACAATGGTATTCAAAATAGCCCAACGCTAGACAACAGATTGCGCGTCCAAAATGGACAAGTGAGAAGAATGAACCTTAATGGTCAGGAAATTGACGCATTAGTTGCCTTTTTGAATACGCTAACAGACGAAGCGTTCGTTACAGATGAGAAGTTCTCGAACCCATTCGTGGTTCGGTAATTTATACAATTTATGTTTTGGTTGATAAGGAGTTCATACGGGACTCCTTTTCTTTTTTATATCAACAAAATAAAAAAACACAGCCGCAGCTAGGGTTTTAGCACATAAATCTGCTAAAGAATTCTAATATTCTATTCCTTAATTTGAGCTTTTCCCCATACCCCACAAGGTTTTTGCATGTGTGAAGTTTAATGTCAAACGTTGCCAAAAACTGAACTTATCATGAACACCCAAACTTCTCAATCTCCAAACATTTATCGCAGGCAATAGAAATAACCAATCGATAAAACCAAAGATTACCACTACCCAAATTGAATACCCACCTAACTGCCAAAGGGAAAAAACAACAATAAAAGGCACTACACCTAAAATTTTCCAAACTAAGTAATTTTTCATAATCGATAACCAACGTTAGTCCAACGCCACTATAATTCCACAAGCTGTAACTGAAGCGGGAATATAATCAATCGGTATATATTTCAATCTTAAAAATTCACAGGGGCATTGCGATAACAAATACAAAACCCCAACCAATGGTCGGGGTTTTGATATGTTTGAAAAGCAGGTCTTGTTATTCTTTCGGACCTTCTTCTTTCTTTTTGCTTACTCTTTTCTTCTTGACTTTTAAGGTTAACATTTCTGCACCCTCTTCGTGATCAGCCAAAAGTGTATCGCCTTCATTGATCTGACCTTTCAAAAGCTCTTCAGCAATTTGATCTTCCAAGTATTTTTGAATGGCCCTGTTCAATGGGCGAGCACCATATTGAGGATCGAAGCCTTTATCCGCTAAGAAATCCTTGGCTTTTTCGGTCAATTCCACTTTATAACCAATTTCCTCAATGCGAGTCATCAGTTTTTTAAGTGTGATATCGATGATTTTATGGATATCTTCTCTTCCTAATGTATTGAATATGATGACATCATCAAGACGATTCAAGAACTCAGGACTAAAGGTCTTCTTCAAAGCTCTCTGAATCGTCTCCTTAATCACATTGTCCTCGTTTTCCTTTCTGGTTTGAGTATTGAAACCAATTCCAGCACCAAAATCCTTAAGATCTCTAACACCAATGTTAGAAGTCATAATGATAATTGTATTTCTGAAATCTACCCTTCTACCTAATCCATCGGTCAAAATACCATCATCCAATACTTGAAGTAATATATTGAATACATCTGGATGCGCTTTTTCTATCTCATCGAGTAAAACCACTGAATATGGCTTTCTTCTTACCTTCTCGGTAAGCTGTCCACCTTCTTCGTAACCAACGTATCCTGGAGGCGCTCCTACTAAGCGAGATACCGAGAATTTCTCCATGTACTCACTCATATCGATTCGCACCAATGAATCTTCCTTATCAAATAAATAAGTAGAAAGCTCTTTAGCTAATTCTGTTTTACCAACACCTGTTGGGCCTAAGAAAACAAAAGAACCGATTGGTTTAGTAGGATCTTTTAATCCCACTCTAGTCCGTTGTATTGCTTTGGTCAATTTAGCGATGGCCTCATCTTGGCCAACCACTCTCTTTTTAAGCTCATCACCCATTCCAACTAATTTCGATTGCTCTTTTTGAGCAATTCGTTTCGTTGGAATACCCGTCATCATGGCGATTACCTCGGCAACATTTTCTTCATCAACAGTATAGCGTTTCGCCTTACTATCTTCTTCCCATTTCGCTTTAGCTCTGTCTAACTGGTCGATAAGTTTCTTTTCCTTATCTCTTAGTTGAGCAGCCTCTTCGTATTTTTGGCTTTTTACAACCCTGTTTTTTTCCTTCTTAATATCCTCAATTGCCGCTTCTAGCTGCACAATATCTTCAGGAACATGAATATTATTGATGTGAACTCTCGCTCCAGATTCATCTAAAACATCGATGGCTTTATCTGGTAAAAAGCGATCAGAAATATAACGATCCGATAATTTCACACAGGCATTAATGGCTGCTGGGGTATAATTCACATGGTGATGATCCTCATACTTGTCCTTGATATTAGCAAGAATTTGAATGGTTTCTTCCACTGTTGTTGGATCTACCATTACCTGTTGAAAACGTCTTGCTAAAGCTCCGTCCTTCTCAATGTATTGTCTGTATTCATCGAGGGTTGTTGCACCGATACATTGAATTTCGCCCCTAGCCAAAGCTGGTTTAAACATGTTGGATGCATCTAAAGAACCTGAGGCACCTCCAGCACCTACAATCGTATGGAGCTCATCAATAAAAAGAATCACTTCTGGAGATTTTTCAAGCTCGTTCATCACAGCTTTCATTCTCTCTTCGAACTGACCTCTGTATTTAGTACCTGCGACAAGCGAAGCTAAGTCAAGCGTGACTACCCTTTTGTTAAAGAGAACTCTTGATACCTTCTTTTGAATAATACGTAGCGCCAATCCTTCTGCAATGGCCGATTTACCAACACCAGGTTCACCGATCAGGATTGGGTTATTTTTCTTTCTTCTACTCAATATTTGAGCAACTCTTTCGATTTCCTTTTCTCTGCCGATAATTGGATCTAATTTATCCTCTTCGGCATATTTGGTAAGATCTCTACCAAAATTGTCTAAAACTGGAGTTCTTGATTTTTCATTGCCTTTGTTCCCAGGCTTATCGCCCGAACTTCCAGACCCGCCTCCAAACATTTTAGATGATTCTTCATCCGAATCATCTGTGTCAGACGATGCCATTGGTCCATCATTATCAGTTTGATATTCAAGCATTTCTTTTACAACTTCATAGTTAACATCGAATTTTTCCAATATCTGAGTTGCGATATTATCTTCATCTCTTAAAATAGAAAGGAGCAAATGCTCAGTTCCAATTAATTGACTCTTAAATATCTTGGCTTCTAAATAAGTGATTTTCAAAACCTTTTCGGACTGCCTAGTTAAAGGAATATTCGCCAGGTTTTTGACATTGTGGTTGGCCGTACCTTTAGTAGCACGCTCAACAGACTCACGCAACTCTTCTAAGGAAGTACCTAATTTTTTTAAGATACTTACTGCTACGCCTTCTCCTTCTCTGATCATTCCGAGCAAAAGATGTTCTGTGCCGATGTAGTCATGCCCTAATCTTAAGGCCTCCTCACGACTAAGAGATATTACTTCTTTTACTCTATTTGAAAATTTAGCTTCCATTTATTCCTTTCTGAATGGCTTGTTCAATAACATATAATAGGTTAGATCAATATACTAAGAATCTAGTCATGACCTACCACAAAACGTAATCATTAGACTAATTGTTCTCCAACATAACAATTGATTGCTTCAATACCTTTAGGGCTTCTGGCCCAGTGCAAAACAAAAGGTCTAAGATGCTAAGGTTGGGAACAAAGTTTTTGCCAAATATTTGTTGATACGATGCTGGGTTAAACCATTTAAGTTCAGAATAGGGGTTTCGAGGGTGCAAAGCGCTTCGAAGGTCTGTAATACCTACTTTTGGATTTTTTTCGAAAGAAGTAGTTAAAATCACTTTCGTGTCAATCTGGAGATATTTTAGACAGATTGTCAGTAGTCTTTGATTTAAACTAAAAAGATTTGTTTCTTCTGATTTGAGAATTGACTCAAATCCATCGGCATAAAAATCAAAAAAGGGAGATTTTCCATAGGCTGATTGAACGGCACGCCAATGATTATTCACCCATTTTTCGTGATTATCGATTTCAATACGCTGAGTCAAAATCTTTTTGTTTGCACCATGTACCGGAACGGTGAGGTCTAAATCGCCATTTGCTGTCAGAATGGTGCAGCGGTTGCGATATGATCTTTTTTCGAACCATTCATTTGCTTCAATAAGGACTTCTTCTGCTTGGTACAAAGCAGCGAAATAAGCAACAGAAGGAAAATATTGTGATTCTATTAGAATGCTTTTCATTAAATATAAAGCTGAATATCGCCTAGCCCTTGCCTGATGATATTAAATTCATCGTTCGAACAATCTATAACGGTGGATGGAATATTATTTCCATAACCACCATCAATTACCACATCTACAAGGTTTTCGTACTTATCAAATATCAAACTGGGGTCAGTAGAGTATTCAATTAAATCATCCTCATCATGAATTGAGGTAGTAATGATTGGGTTACCTAGTTCTTTTACTATCTGACGTGGAATATTATTATTTGGCACTCTAATACCAACAGTCTTCTTCTTTGCATTCAAAATCTTTGGAACGGAGCTATTAGAGTTTAATATAAAAGTAAACGGCCCAGGCAGTGCCTTCTTCATTACTTTAAAAATTGGGGTACTCAATTGCTTTACGTAAGATGAGATTTCGCTCAAATCATAACATATGAATGAAAGATTCTGAGGCTTCACACCATTGATTTTACATACTCTTTCCACTGCTTTGGCGTTCGTAAAATCACAGCCAATTCCGTAAACCGTATCAGTCGGGTAAATGATTACGCCACCAGACCTAAGTACATCTACTATATAGTCGATTTTGGCTTGTTCTGGATTTTCTTCGTAAAGTTTAATCAATTCGGCCTGCATTCGAGTTAATTTTACAAAACGAAGTTAGGCAAAAAGCCTATTTTTGTGACCAAATGAAGAAAAGAAAGATTTTCATGTTCGGGATGATAGTATTTTCGGTACTACTAACATCCTTCAGTTTCTATTTTTATCAAGTCTTTTATGGCGCCAACATTTTGCTGGAACAACAAGACCAAGCCATTATAATTCAAAAAGATGATGACTTTGATGCCGTAAGAAACAAGTTTTATGACGAAGAAATCATCAACGATGTGATCTCATTTAGTTTTGTATCCAAAGTTTTAGGATATCAAGACCTCGTAAAGCCAGGCGTTTTCCAACTTACTTCAGGGATGTCTAATCTCGCTGCGGTTAGAATGCTCAGAGCGGGTGCTCAGAAACCAGTGAGGGTCACATTCAATAATGTGAGACTCAAAACTGAATTGGCGGAAAAAATTACTCAAAACACTGGAATTGAGACATCCGATTTTCAAATTTTACTAGAAGACAATGATTACTTGTCTGAGTATAGTGTTAATACGGAAAACGTAATGACACTCTTTTTGCCAAACACTTATGAAGTGTATTGGACCATTACAGCCAAAGAGCTTTTTGCCAAAATGGTAGCTGAGCATGAAAAATATTGGACCGCTGACCGACTTGCCAAAGCAAAATCTTTAAACCTGACTTCTATTGAAGTCTCTATTCTGGCTTCAATCGTACAGGCCGAAAGTGTAAAAAATGATGAAAGGCCTACTATTGCAGGGTTATATTTAAATAGGTTGAAAAAAAATATAGCGCTACAGGCAGACCCAACTTTGGTTTATGCGCTTGGTGATTTTACGATTCAAAGAGTTTTGAATGAATACAAAAGAGTTCAGAGTCCTTATAATACTTACCTCAATCGAGGCTTGCCACCTGGCCCAATTAATCTACCTACCATGAGTTCAATTGATGCGGTATTGAATTATGAAAAGCATGATTATATTTATATGTGTGCAAAAGAAGATTTCTCGGGTTACCATCGTTTTGCCAAAACCCTAATCGAGCACAATAAAAATGCAGCCCTCTTTCAAAAAGCCTTGAACGAAAGAAGGATTTTCAGATAGCCAATGTATACAGCTAATTGTCAAATAAGAGTTCGCTATGCGGAAACAGACCAGATGGCCTATGTATATTATGGCAATTATGCCATGTACTACGAAGTAGCGCGTGTGGATGCATTAAGACAAATAGGCTTAAATTACGTTGAATTGGAACAGGCTGGAATTATGATGCCTGTGCATGAAAACTATAGTAAATATCATGCTCCAGCCAAATATGATGACCTCTTAGACATCAAAGTGACAATCACTGAATTGCCAAAAGTAAGAATGCGCTTCGATTATGAAATCCGAAACCAAAGCCAAGTGATGATCAACGAAGGGTATACCACTTTGGTTTTTATTGACATGAAAACCAATAAGCTTACAAGAGCTCCAAAAGCAATGATAGATACGCTAAATCCATTCTTTAATGAAAAATAAGATTCTCAATCTTATTTTCAAGAACAAGCTCTACCTACAGCTAGTGGCTTTTTTGCAGAAAATAAAAATTGGTAAGGATAAAATTGGTCTTTATGACGCGATCGTAATATTCCTATCTAAAATGTCGAATGATGAAATTCTGGATCGTGCCAATGGAGTTGCTTTTAGCTTCACGATGGCCATCTTCCCAGCCATTATTTTCCTTTTTACACTTACACCTTATATTCAGAATTTTTTTCCTGAGTTGACTAATGACGAAATCATTGGGTTTTTAGAGGATATTCTTCCGTCCAATTTATATGCTACAGCTGAAACTACAATTCACGATATAATCAGCAAGCAGCGTGGGGGCTTACTCTCATTTGGTTTTATAATGACTTTAATTCTATCAACAAATGGAATGACTTCATTGATGGGCGCCTTTAATGCATGTTATAAAACAATTGAAACTCGCGGGTTTCTTTCTGTTCGGATAACGGCCACAGGACTTATTTTCATCTTATCCATTTCATTCATAAGCTCAATTGCGCTTTTGATTGTAGGTCAGCAATTATTAACAGATTCAGAAATTAGGTCAGTAGTTAACGACACGATCTCTGTAGACATTCTCTTTATACTGCGATTCATTTTCCTTTATATCATTTTTCAATTCGCAATATCGTCTATATATTATTTTGCTCCTGCAATACATGAAAAGTGGCACTTCTTAAGTGTTGGATCTGTATTCTCCACCTTGGCCATTATTGTAGCATCTTTTGGCTTCTCGTATTATGTAAACAACTTCGGTAATTACAACAAACTGTATGGCTCAATAGGAGTATTACTTGTGTTTATGCTATGGCTTTTCATAATTTCTTTGATCCTTTTAGTGGGTTTTGAGATGAATGCGGCCATTCACAAGGCAAAAATGGATATTCGAGAGTCAAATGAATAATTATTTTTGGCTTAGCTGTTTGCAAAAATAAAATTACGACTATCTTTGCAGTCCCAAATGGGAGATCACGCACAGAGGAGTGGCAGAGTGGTCGAATGCGGCGGTCTTGAAAACCGTTGTACCGCAAGGTACCGGGGGTTCGAATCCCTCCTCCTCTGCAATTTAATGGTCCGTTCGTCTAGGGGTTAGGACACTGGGTTTTCATCTCAGCAACAGGGGT
>JBLIKG010000100.1:0-7465 GCA_047636255.1 Roseivirga sp.
GCATTGAAACGTGAATCGAACCATTGAATGGCAGTTTGGTTATCTACAGTAGTGGTTGATTTCCCAATTTCCCAGCCTTTGACCAAACGGAAGGCATTCCAAATTTTATTGGCGAAGTTTCTTCCTTGTTCGATTAGTTTTTCGTCATACAACAAGTCGTTCCCTGCTGGCGAGGAGAAAAGCATTCCTGTACGTACCGCATCAGCTCCTAATTCTTTGATCAAGTCAAGCGGATCGGGCGAGTTGCCCAGGGATTTGGACATTTTTCTGCGTTGCTTGTCGCGCACAATACCAGTGAGGTAAACATGTTTAAATGGCTTCTCATCGGTGTATTCGTAGCCGGCAATGATCATTCTCGCTACCCAAAAGAATAATATTTCTGGAGCAGTGACTAAGGTAGAAGTAGGGTAGAAGTAGTCTAGCTCTGCGTTCTTTCCTTTGATGATTTTACCAGTTTTTCTATCGAAACAAGAATCATCGAAACCATTGAAGACTGCTATTGGGAATAACCAAGAAGATGCCCAAGTATCCAAAACATCTGGATCTTGCTTTAAATCTTCAGCACTTAAATTACTGTTACCAGATTTAATTTTCGCCAATTCTAGGGCTTCTTCAGCAGTTTCGCCAACTACAAAGTCGTTTTCACCCGTACCATAGAAGTACGCTGGGATCTGTTGTCCCCACCAAAGCTGGCGCGAAATACACCAATCACGAACGCCTTCCATCCAGTGGTTATAGGTATTCTTGAATTTAGCAGGAAGAAGTTCAACTTCATCGTCCATCACCACTTTGTGAGCGGTGCGGGAAATTTCTTTCATTTTGATAAACCATTGCAAAGAAAGCTTTGGCTCAATCACAGTATTCGTTCTTTCTGATCGGCCAATTCTGGTAGTAAATTCTTCGAAACCGATATAATAACCCGCTTCTTCTAAGTCCTTCACCATTACTTTCCTGGCCTTGAAACGCTCCATGCCAACGTATTTTGGTACGCCACATTTCTCGTTCAAAGTACCATCGAAGTCAATTGTATCGATTACCTCTAAGTTATGTCTTAAGCCAATTTCGTAGTCATTAGGGTCGTGAGCAGGCGTGACTTTTAGACAGCCTGTTCCGAATTCAATTTCCACATAATCATCTGCTATGATAGGAATTTCTCGATTAACGAAAGGCACAAGGGCGGTTTTGCCAATCAAATGCTGATAGCGTTCATCTTTAGGGTTTACTGCAATTGCGGCATCGCCTAAAATGGTTTCTGGTCGCTGAGTAGCAATCACTACTTTTTCATCAGAATCCTTAATGCTGTATTGAAACTTGTAGAGTTTTGAAACTTCATCTTGGTCGGCATAGATCACCTCTTCGTTGGAAACGGTGGTTTGGGCTTCTACATCCCAGTTGACCATGCGCAAATCTCGATAGATATAGCCTTTATTATACAGGTCAACGAAAACACGCAATACCGCTTTGTGATAACCTTCATCCATGGTAAAGGCAGTTCTTTCCCAGTCGCAAGAAGCACCTAGTTTTTTCAACTGCTCAAGGATGATTCCACCGTATTTTTCTTTCCATTCCCATGCATGGGTAAGGAATTCTTCTCTGGTGAGATCAGATTTTTTAATCCCTTTTTCACGAAGCATCTTTACTACTTTGGCTTCCGTAGCAATTGAGGCGTGGTCAGTACCAGGCACCCAACATGCTTCTTTGCCTTCCATGCGCGCCTTTCTGATCAATATATCTTGGATAGTATTGTTCAGCATATGCCCCATATGAAGTACTCCAGTTACGTTGGGTGGAGGAATGACGATGGAATAAGGTTCCTTATTCGGGTTGACCTTTGCATGAAAATAGCCTTTGGCCATCCAATGTGCGTACCATTTGTCTTCTACCTCGCTGGGGTTATACTTCGTTGAAAGTGACATTTTCTTAAATCTGTAATTGAGGCGCAAAAATAGGATTATTAGTCCATAGTGCATAGTCAAAAGAGAAGGGTTTTATGATTTGATTCATTCATTTCAAAATCAATCCATGGGCTAAAGTTCGATTTGATCCTTACCTTTGATTTTGAAATTAGGCTCATATGAAAATTACAGCAAACGATCCAAGTTTAACGTCCTGGGTAGAAATCCCAGAAAATTCAGACTTTCCAATCCAAAACCTTCCTTTCGGAATTTTTAAAACTGACTATTTGGCTCCTGGTGCCGGTGTGCGTATTGGCGATTTAGTGCTTGACCTTACTTACATGTATGAGAATGGCTACTTCGATGGATTAAAACTACCAGCAGGTATTTTCAATCAGGCTTATTTGAATGACTTTATGGCTTTAGGAAAAGCCAAAACAAGCGAAGTAAGAAATAGAGTTTCAGAATTACTCAGTGCGGATAATGAAGAGCTTAGAGATAATTTCGCAGTGAGAGAATTGTCCATGATTCCAATCGAGGAGATTGAAATGTTGATGCCAGTGCGCGTACCGAACTACACGGATTTTTATTCTTCCGAAGATCATGCGCGCAATGTGGGCACGATGTTCCGCGACCCAAAAAATGCCTTAATGCCTAACTGGAAACATTTACCAGTGGCTTATCACGGGAGGGCTTCTTCTATTGTAGTTTCTGGAACAGACTTTCACAGACCGAAAGGCCAAACCAAAGCGGATGATGCTGAAATGCCTTCTTTCGGGCCTTGTCGTTTGCTCGATTTTGAATTAGAAATGGCTTTTATCACCTGCAAGGAAAATCCGATGGGAACTTCAGTGTCTGCCAAAGAAGCTGCTGACTATATTTTCGGATTCGTTATTTTAAATGATTGGTCAGCAAGGGATATTCAAAAGTGGGAATATGTACCGCTAGGGCCATTTTTAGCAAAGAATTTCGCCTCACATATTTCACCATGGATTGTAACTATGGATGCCCTTGAGCCTTTTAAAGTGGATGGTCCAAAGCAAAACCCAGAAGTACTGCCTTATTTAAAAACAACCGGTGCGCTGCACTATGATTTAAATTTAGAGGTTCAGATCAAACCTGAGAAGGCCGAGTCCACGGTTGTAAGTAATTCCAATTTAAAGTACATGTATTGGAATGTGAATCAGCAGGTGGCGCATCATACAAGCAATGGTTGCAACCTTCAAGTCGGTGATCTGTATGGTTCGGGTACTATTTCTGGCCCGAAACCCGAGGAGTTTGGTTCGATGCTAGAAATCACTTGGCGCGGAGAAAGACCCATTAAAATGAAGGATGGCTCTGAAAGGAAGTTCATTCAAGATGGTGATACAGTGATCATGTCAGGGCATGCGCTAAAAGATGGTGTTCGCGTTGGTTTTGGTAAAGTGATGGCCAAGGTGCTGCCAGCCAACTGATTTACTACCTGTAAAATGAGTTTTGAACTGGTCCTTAGTTCATTTTTGATCTGAGAGAACGAAAACACAGTTATTATGAGAATTGACCCCAAAGAAGTTCCAACTGGTAAATTACATGGTTTAATGCTTGGTACTATCGCGCCAAGGCCGATCGCTTTTGCCAGTACCATCGATAGGGAAGGGAATGTAAACCTGAGCCCTTACAGTTTTTTCAATGTTTTTAGCTCTAATCCACCGACCCTTATATTTTCTCCATCCCGTAGGGTGAGGGACAACACCATTAAGCACACACTCGAAAATGTGCTTGAAACCAAAGAGGTGGTGATCAACATTGTAAGCTATCCAATAGTAGAGCAAATGTCGCTTTCGAGTACAGAATATGACAAAGGCGTAAATGAGTTCATCAAAGCTGGGCTTACTCAGGTAGACTCAGAGCAAGTAAAACCACCAAGGGTAGGTGAGGCCATCGCTGCCTATGAGTGCAAGGTGAAAGAAGTGATTGCTTTGGGCGACCAAGGTGGAGCAGGCAACTTGATCATTTGCGAAGTGCTTTTGATTCATATCAAAGACGAAGTACTTGATGAAACTGGAATGCCAGATCCTTTCAAAACAGATTTAGTAAGTAGAATGGGAGGTGACTGGTATTGTCGTGCGAATGGTGATGCCATCTTTGAATTACCAAAGCCCAATAAAAATTTGGGAATTGGTTACGATCAAATTCCAGAGGCCATCCGCAATAGTTTGGTGCTAACAGGTAATAACTTGGGCAGATTAGGAAATATTGAAAAAATGCCAGATTTTAATGCCGTAAAAGAGTATTCAGATTCAGCAGTAATAGAAGAAATTTTTGAACGTTTTAAGAACGATCGTGAATCTTTAGAGTATCATTTGCATACCTTAGCGCAGAATTTATTGAAACAAAATAAAATAGAGGAGGCTTGGCTTACTTTATTACAACAGATTTGAAACTAATACCTAACCAAAATTTTTATTAGAAATGAAAAAAGTATTAATCCTAGGAATGTTATTGTTCACTGTATACAGTGCTTCCGCTCAGTTTACTTTAGGGCCAAGAGTTGCTCTGACTTCGTCCAACCTTAATGTACGTGAGGGTGTAGCTAGTGTACAAGAAGGAAATGCTGAATTTGGTTATCAATTCGGTCTTTTTGTTAGAATCAAAGTGCCAGTAATTGGTCTTTACATTCAGCCAGAAGCATTATTGAGCCAAACTAGTTCGACTATTACTTCTGGTACAACAAACGTTGATTTGAACTTCAATAGAGTTGATGTACCGGTAATGATTGGTGCTAAAATCGGTCCTTTGAGAATCAATGCAGGCCCTTCTTTTAGCTTTTTAACTAGCGCAGAGAGTGATGTAAGTGGTGCTGTGGTAGATATTAAAGATAACTACAGCAATTCTACAGTCGGTTTTCAAGCGGGTATCGGTGTAGATATTTTAAAATTTGTGATTGACTTGAAGTATGAAGGTGCTTTAAGCGAAAAATTCGGTGAAACTATAACTGCTGGAGGTAACTCTTTTCAAACAGATGAAAGAAGTAGCCAAATCGTATTGGCTATTGGTTTCAAGTTATTCTAATTAAAAAAGGATTGAAATTTCTTGAGCTTTGCTCAGGACTTAGACATAAAAAAGAAAGGAAGCTTATAAAGCTTCCTTTCTTTTTTTATTGGCCTTTTTAGTGGCTTCAACATTCTTTTCAATGCGATGTCCAGGGCGGCTCCATTTGGCTTTTTCGGCTTCTGAAGCTGTCATTTCATCAGGGTTGACTGGAGTAGGTTTTGCGCCTTTGGCATAAGGTTTCATCGGATTCAATCCAAGAATTTTGAATAAACTCATGTCCTCATTCACATCTGGATTGGGTGTGGTCAAAAGTCTATCTCCAGCGAAAATAGATCCAGCCCCAGCTAAAAAGCAGAACGCTTGTCCTTCTTTACTCATTTCCGTTCTACCTGCTGAAAGGCGCACTGTTGTAGCAGGTAATACAATTCTGGTGGTCGCCACCATTCTTATCATATCCCAGATCGGTATAATTTCTTGATCTTCTAATGGAGTACCTTCAACGGGAACCAACGCATTGATAGGCACAGACTCTGGTTGCGGACTCAAGGAAGCTAAAGCGATCAGCATTCCTGCTCTATCTTCAATAGATTCACCCATACCGATAATTCCACCCGAGCAAACTGTCACATTTGTTTTTCGAACGTTCTTTAAGGTTTGCAAACGATCATCAAATCCACGAGATGAGATAATTTCTTTATAATATTCTTCTGAAGAATCTAGATTGTGGTTATAAGCATAAAGGCCAGCTTCTGCCAAACGCTGGGCTTGGTTCTCTGTCAGCATGCCCAGTGTACAGCAAACTTCCATGTCTAGCGAATTGATGGTGCGCACCATGTCCAATACTTGATCGAATTCGGGGCCATCTTCTACATTTCTCCAAGCAGCACCCATGCAAACACGCGAAGAACCGGTGGACTTGGCACGCAAAGCTTGTGCTTTCACTTGGCTCACGGTCATTAAATCATTGGTTTCGATATCAGTATGATAACGAGCTGCTTGTGGGCAATAACCACAATCTTCAGGGCAACCTCCTGTTTTTATGGAAAGCAGAGTGCTGATTTGCACTTCATTAGGATTATGGTGTTCTCTATGTACTGTGGCCGCTTCGTATACCAAATCAAGCAATGGCTTGTTATAGACGGCTATAATTTCTTCTTTCGTCCAGTCGTTTCTGATCTCGCTCATTCAACAAATTTATCAGTAGGCAAATTAAAGAGGTTCGCTATCAACTCCAATAACCAAATACTATATTTGCCTGCTATGAATGGTATCTATTTATTGTTGGGGACTAATTTGGGGAACAGAGAGAGAAATCTCCAGTTAGCAAAGGAACACCTCACCGCACATCAGCTTGTTATTAAAAAGGAATCGAAGGTTTATGAAACAGCCGCTTGGGGGATTGAAGACCAACCTAGCTTCTTAAATCAGGTTGTTGAAGTAGATACAAGCAAGAACCCCGAACGCATCTTGATTATTATTCAAATTATTGAAGAGTCGATGGGGAGAATCAGAAATGAAAAGTGGGCTCAACGCTTAATTGATATTGATATTCTTTATTACAAGGACTTGGTTGTAGATAAACCACGACTTAAAATTCCTCACCCTGAAATTGCGAATCGAAGGTTTACATTAATGCCTTTGGTCGAAATAGCCGCGAATCAGGTTCATCCTGTAACTGGACAAACCCAATCTGCAATGCTTAATGAGTGTTCTGATAAGCTGGAAGCTGTAGCTGTAGATGAATAATCAATACTGATGAAAAGCATCGGATACAAACTGAAGCACAACGGGTAGGGATTCTCTCCAATAGGTCCAAGTATGTCCACCTTGTCTTACCCTGTACTCATGAGGGATTTCCTTTTTTCGCATTGCGATGTGCAAGAGGCTATTGCCTTCAAATAAGAAATCATCATCACCGCAATCTATAAACCATCTTACATTTTTGAATTTTTCTGACTCAGTAGAGTTTAAAAATGAAAGCGCATTATGTCTGTTGAAATACTCTTCAACTACACTTTCGTCAAGGCCTTTAATTTGGTTAGCAGCCTGTTGCTTGAATTGCTCTAAAGTTAATGGGCCAATATAGGCGCTAATTGGAGCCGATGAAGAGAACAAATCTGGTCGATGCATGGCATACATAAATGAACCTCCACCTCCCATAGAAAGTCCGGCAATGGCTCGGAATCTTTTCTCTCCTTTAATTCGGTAGTTTGTTTCTACAAATGGCATTAACTCATCGAAGAAGAAATCTTCATATCCCCAATCACCATTTGGACTATTGAAATAGCCTCTTTGACCTGTATTCGCATCGGGCATTACAATAATCATAGGTGTAGCCTTGCCGTCCGCAATTGCTTTATCCGTGATGTTAAGCACTTCACCAAATTGCACCCAGCCCGTTTGGTCATCGCCAGCACCATGCAATAAATAAAGTACGGGATAGCTTCTAGACGAACTTTCATAATCGGGTGGAAGATAGATGGCAAATTTCCTATCCATTTTAAGAATGGCGCTCTTTACAGAAAGGTTATCGAAGA
>JBLIKG010000101.1:0-7370 GCA_047636255.1 Roseivirga sp.
GTGACTTAGAGTGAATTATTTGCACACTCCTTTTCATCCTGAGTGGTAGCGAAGGAACTAAATCTGCTAACAACAGACGGATCCTGAGACTTCCGAAGCATCGGAATCAGGACGACTGCTGATAAATGCCTTTTCAAATCATAATAGATTTAAATTCTTAGAATATTACCTTTGCGCCCTAAGTTGTTAAAATGGAATCTCAGTCTGATCAGTCGAATTCAATAAGTCCAGAAGAGATTCGAAAGTGTATTGCTATCCTTGAAACGCTGAACAACGATACCAACAAGATTTTTGAGATCCCCAAAGAAGAGCGAATTGCTTTACTCAAAGCGGCAGGTATTTTTTCAAGACCTGATAAAGAAGAATTATTAGGTCGAAAACGAGGCGCTAAAAAAGCAATCAAAAAGAAGCTCAACGAAAAAGATAAAGAGGCCAGAAAAACAACAGGCATTCGAAGTGCACGCGAGGCCACCATCTTTATTGCTCCTTCGATGGTCGATTTGGACGTTCAAGCCAAGGAAGAAATCATTCTAGACACACCGAGAGAATGCTACGTTTGCAAAACATCCTTTGATCGACTGCATCACTTTTATGACACCATGTGCACCGATTGTGGTGACTTCAATTATGCCAAACGCTTTCAAAACGCTGACCTTACTGGACAAGTGGCTTTGGTTACCGGCTCTAGATTGAAAATTGGTTACCATATTACTGTAATGATGCTCAGGGCTGGTGCTACGGTGATTGCAACCACACGCTTCCCAATTGATTCAGCCATTCGTTATGCCAAAGAACCTGATTTTACTGAATGGGGGCATCGTCTAAAAATCCATGGCCTTGACCTTAGGCATATCCCAAGTGTGGAGATTTTCTGCAATTATATTGAGCAGCAATACGATCGACTAGATGTGTTGATCAACAATGCCGCACAAACCGTCCGAAGACCATCTGGTTTTTATGCGCATTTAATGCCTAACGAAACTAAGCCTTATGAAGAATTAACGCCTTATGTTCAAGATCTTCTGGCTGATCATCATGCTTGTTTACAAGAGTTAAATAGTTTGAGCGAAAGCTTTGATAAAGGTGAAAATAAAAACCTACCCGTTTCATGGCATGGCCGTCAGTTAGGTATTGGGCTTACCGCTTCTGCCCAGCTTTCTCAGATTCCTTATAGCATAGACAATTCAATTTCTGCCGAAGAGGTTTTTCCCGAAGGGAAATTAGATGCGGATTTACAACAAGTGGATTTAAGAAGAACCAATAGCTGGCGATTAAAATTAGGCGAAATACATACCACCGAAATGCTCGAAGTACAGCTAGTCAATTCAGTAGCTCCTTTCGTGCTATGTAATCGCTTGGTCAACTTGATGAAGAAAGAAAATACGGGCATGAAACACGTTATCAACGTTTCGGCTATGGAAGGTAAATTCCATCAATTCCATAAAGAAGACCGTCATCCGCATACGAATATGGCCAAGGCAGCCTTGAATATGATGACACTAACCTCGTCTTCAGATTTTGCTAAATATGGCATTTATACCAATGCCGTTGATACAGGTTGGGTGACAGATGAGGACCCTGCAGAATTAGCAAAGCGGAAACAAGAAATTCACGATTTCCAGCCTCCGCTTGATATTGTAGATGGCGCTGCGCGGGTATTAGATCCACTTTTAGATGGCATCAATACAGGCAAACATTGGTGCGGTAAATTTTTAAAGGATTACAAACCTACTTCATGGTAGTTTAAACGTTCATTCATTTTCATTTGAAAAAATTGGCCTGCTATTTCGTCTGGGTAAATGACTTAAAAGATCAATGTGAGTTCGGGTTAGATTACATTACTAACAGATTTTCAGTATAATTATAATTGTTAGTCATCCTGAAGGGATCTTTTTTAGTTTTGAAATAGACAAATGCCTATAAGGTGAAAAGATTTCTCCGCTAGGCTGCGAAATGACTTAAGATTTGGCAATTCTGCCAGTATTGCCAAATCTTATCCCAAACTCACATTAGGTTTATAATCAGTGCTTTTGGAGAGGTCGAAACTAAAAAACTCGACTGATATTAAATCCAAAGTGAATATCACCTTTGAAGAAATTACCATCCGTCTCTGTAATAAACCCTCTTTCTACCATCGACCTTGAGTTTGCAAAATTAAGATGGAATACATGTCCACCTGTTTCGATTTCCAGACCAATACCGATTGAATCTTTGTAAGTCTTATCCAGTTCATCTGTCATGCGGTAGTAGTACTCAGCATTCAAGGCCAGCCTTGTGTTCAACTTCATTCTACCACCAATTCCTAAAGCGATAATGTCATTTTCTTGATTATCGAGTACTTTATTCCTGTGTACATAAGTGGGTGCCAACTGAAACGAAAACTTATCGCTGAATTTTCTCGCAAGCAGAAGCTGATGAGTATACGAAACCTTAGAATTAAAATCATCGGCTTGAAAAGCAGGATCGTCTAAGGTTCGGATGGCAACACTGCTAAAAGCGGTCACCGATATTGGCATATTGACTTTCCCTGTTGACTGTTTTAACAAGCCATATTTTAAAAATCCATCATATACTTTCTCGAAGGAATTCCTGCCAATACCCCCAGTGAGGTTGTTGGTAATTCCGTATTCCAACGAAAAACGAACATTGGCGCCATCCAAGCCAAAGAATTCGTCAATGCCTGTATTGATTCTACCAAAACGATGTGAGATGATAAATTCTAATTCTTTCGCTTTTCGTGTTACAATAGTGTGCCCATTGATCAATCTAGCGCCTTTGAAAGTTGCTAAAGCATAATTGGTTTGTGGCGCTTGCTCATCATTTAAAATATCAAGCAGATCGTCCTGAGCTTTGACAGTTAAAATCGAGAGCAGTAATAGGGTGGTTAGTAGTAAGGTCTTTCTCATGATCTTATTTATAAACTTCGTAATCAAAATTGGCAGTTACCTCTACAGTTTCGGCTATATTCTTCACCACTACAGTGGGAATTTTAATCTCAAATTCCTTTACATTGATATTAAATAGCAGCCTACCCGAAAGTTTGCCATCCTTCAAAGTCAAGGTAGATTTAGTTTCAATTGGCTTGGTCACACCATGAATGGTGAGGTCTCCTTTTACATCCAATTCATAAACACCATCCGTTCTGGCTTTCAATCCTTCAGGTACCGTAAATGTGCCTTTGAATGTTGATTTAGGGTATTTTTCAGACTCCAAGTAATTCTCATTGAAGTGCTCTTGCATCAGCTTCTTTTCGAACTCAAATGCTTTGATCAATAAATCAACCGCCACTTGACCTTTACTTAGGTCCACAATGCTAAGCACTTTGTTATTATTGGCCTCAATGTTCTCCATTGGAGCCTCCGAGTAAAATCTGATATAGCCAGTTCTGGTCAAAAAGCGATCTTGTGCTTTGGCTGCGAAGGCCGTAAACAATAGGACGGCTAGGAATATAAGTTTCTTTGAATTCATCTTTAATTTGGTTTAAGGCTCAATTATGATTGATCGTTCTACAAGTACATCGAGTAACATTCCAATACACTCTCCTTTAATGGTTAAATTTCTACCAATACTTATCTTCTCTAGTTCTTCTAAAGAGGGTACTGACTCAAGTGTGCACTTAATAACTCCAAAGCCTTCTGTTTTTAGGCCAATGGTTGGGTTTCCACCTTCTTCCGAGTTGACTTCCATGACGACTCCCGTGATTTCTAAAACCTTATTTTGGTATTTCGTATTAGCAGTAGTTTCATCGGCATCAAATTCAGTGTAGAGTTCAACGGCAGTTAATTTGAATTCAGCTTCTAAATTTTTCATAGAAGGAGCCGTTTTTAAAAAAGTATTGTAGACCACAAATGTTGCAATAAGGGCTACGCAAACGGCAATTACTAAAAGTGTTTTTCTTTTCATATTTCAATTAATTAGAGGGAGCGCCATCAGCTACCCAGCAAGCAATCTGGTTGATCTCCGCTTGCGTTAAACTTAAGCCACTTGATGATGGAGGCATGGTTCGAACGGAGGTTCGTGATTGAATGCGATTAGCATTGCTGATGATTATATTATCATTGGTGAGATTAGGAGATTGCGTCCCATTGTGGCAGCCCGATACCGCACAATTGGTTTGTATAATTGCTTTAATCGACCCAAAACTCACATCAGAATTGACTTTTGATTGTAATTCTACTTGACATCCAGTGGCATCTTTTACAAAGACTATATAGTTTCCTGGAGCAAGAGCATTGAATAAGGCCCCCGATTGAAATGAACCTGTGCCTAACTTATACTCATAAGGCCCTGTTCCACCAGTAGCGTTCACCACAATTGATCCAGTACTGTTACCGCAGCTACTCTGATTGGCCTGCACTGTAGCATTGACTCCATCCGCATTGAGTATTTCAATGGAAAATTCCGCGGAGCAAATTCCATCAGAAGCGACTATATTATAGCTACCCGCAGAAAGTGAACTGAAAACTGGTGAAGCCTGAGCAGTTCCCCCATTTAATGAAAATGTGTAGATCCCTTCGCCTCCACTAGCGTTTAGACTGATACTACCATCGCTTAAGCCACAGCTTGAATCCACTTTGGAATCTAGCGACAAGACTATATTTCCTAAACATTCATCTGGGATAGGCTCCTTTTCGTAAGTACAACTCCAAAAAACAATAAAGCTTAAGGTTAAAATAGTGAGGTGTTTTAGTTTTTTCATTGGTTGATTGTAATTCGTATTTATTGACCATACTAAGATTAAAAAGATTTAGCTGCGTTGCGCATTTATTTTAATATTCAGGGAATAAAAATGGTTGAATGTCAATAATTTTATCTCCAAATTAGGTTCGGTTAAAGCGAAACACTTTCTCTAGGACTTTTTAACACTAACTGATCGACTCAAGATGAACGCGCTTCGAACTGATTCAAACCATCCAGATTTTATCGACTTAGTACGATCCCTAGATGCTTATTTAGCTCGAATAGATGGCGAAGAGCATGATTATTACCATCAATTTAATAAAATGGATCTGCTTAAAAATATAGTGGTGATTTACGACCAAAACTTAGCCGTTGGATGTGGTGCCATAAAAGCCATTGATAAAGATAGAATGGAAGTAAAAAGGATGTTCACTTTACCCGAAAGCCGTGGAAAAGGAATTGCTTCCAAAGTTTTATCCGAGCTTGAAAACTGGGCTAAAGAATTGGGGTATAAGTACTGCGTTTTAGAAACCGGGAAAAGAATGCCTGATGCCATAGGGCTTTACCAAAAAGCTGGATATCAAATCACTGATAATTATGGGCAGTATGCTGGCGTTGAAAACAGCGTGTGCTTTGAGAAATTGATTTGATTATTGAGTTTATCCAGGGTACTTATATTCAACTCCTTCAGAGTTGGGTGATTTAGGTAGCTGTCTTTTTTATTCATGTTGAACTCCTTAGGAGTTAATCACTTGAATTAGATTCTCTAAGTCATTTAGGGCAAACCGATTAGTATTGGCTGAGCAATAAAATCTATTTTTTAACTTTTGGAATCAACAAGATCTATTATCGGCTTTATTTTAGCCTGCTATTTATTTTATTCAAACCTGTAATCCCGAAGGGATTAAATATGAATAACAGCGAGTAACGCGGTGCAAAATGTAGCAAGGCTTTTAAACAACCACAACGTGGTTGAATGTCTACAACAGATAGTTCTCATCAAATTCTACTCCATGCTCCTGAAGCAGGCTTATATATTCTTCTTTAAAGGTTTTAACTCTATGATGTTCTTCCTGATTCTTGACATACTCAATTAATCGCTCCTTTTCCTTAATGCTATAAGTAATGCCCCCTACCCTTTTTGCCAAGGGCTGTTCTTAACAGAATGTTCTGTATAAGCCGATGGCCATAAACAAAAGCCATCGTGATGTTTGGCGGTCAGGATGATTCCTTTCATGCCGGCTTCCTTAGCTACCTTGGCCCATTGCCGAGTATCTAATTCCGTTGGGTTGAAAGTTGAAGGTGACTCCCCTCCCAGTCCCCATTCCATATCTGTGAAGGTGTTCATGTTGAAATGGACGAAGGCATAGTACTCCATTTCGTGCCATGCTAATTGCTGAGGGCAGGGCAATGGGCCTACGGGAATCGGGGCAGGTACTTCCTTAGCACATGAAAAAAAGAACAGAATAGAAACCGAAAATGAGAATGCTATGAATTTCATTAGACTGATTTGCTTTTGAAAGAGCTTTATTTATTCTTTATCAGTATCAATTCTTCTTGTGGCGTGATTAAATACTCAGCTCCTGAAGCCGTTATTACAGCCATTTCTTCAACGGAAATTGTCTTTTCTGTGCCATCGGCTCTTTTCCAGGCGTGGAAACCGTCAAAAGCAAAAGTCATTCCTTCACGCAACAGTTTTTCCGCAGCCGCTCTTGGACGTGTGGATCGGCCTCCACCTAAATTTGGTCCAACGTCATGCGCTACATAGCCTACTGGATGTCCAGTACTCCAAGGCACACTTTCAGAACCCGCGGCCTCCATTAATATCCGCTGAGCTAAATCTACTTGCGAACCTTTTGCCCCTGGCTTCATGGCCGCAAGAGCGGCTCGACTACCTGCTTTACTACTTTCCCAATAGAATTGAATGTCGTCTGGCGCTACTGTCTCGCCCTCTTTCAAAACATAGGCAAAGCGCTGAATGTCACTGACCCAACGTCCGTAAAGTTTAATTCCGAAGTCAATCTGAATTACATCTCCAGGCATAATTACTTTATCGGTAGCGTGCGAATGTCCTCGATCAGGGCCAGAATTTACATTAGGATTTTGGTCTGGATTCCAACCATCACCAACTCCAAACTCGGCTATTTTTCTTTTTAAAAACTTAGCAATATCGGCATCAGTAGATTTACCCGGAATAATTTGTTGGTACGCCTCAAGCTGCCAGTCCGAAGTTAATTGGGCTGCCTTTCGCATGATTTCGACTTCTTGTGGCAGCTTTATCGAAAGCCATTCATAAATAAGGCCTGTAGATGACACTAGTTTTTTAGCATCATCACCCATCAGGTCTTCTAATTGCTGCCTTTGCGTGTAAGAAAGGCCATCAGCCATTGCATTTGAACTAGATGAATTAATGGCCACAGTTTGAAAGCCTTTTGAAGCGATAAAGTCTACTGCTTCTTTCATGGCCGAAGAGCCACTTGAAATATTCCTCACCTCGTCATGAATGTCTAATTCATCTAAAGCTGTAGACTCACCACCCGGTGAAAACACTAAAGAATGAAACCCATTGTCATCATTATAAAACAGAAATGAAGCCAATCCTCCCGCATTCTCTCCTCCAACATGACCTGCAATAGGATCATTATTGTTTTCTCTACATAAAACCACCCAGCAATCCACATTCGCAGCTT
>JBLIKG010000102.1:0-7334 GCA_047636255.1 Roseivirga sp.
CAAAACATTACCAGAGATGAATCTTACGTTGTCTGAGTTTAGATTATTTTCAACGAACTTATTGATTGCTGATCCACCGTAGGTTTTGTAATACTGTGGGGCTTTAATTTCAGACCCTACAACAGCCACTAATTTTGAAGCATCATACTTTCCATGAAGAAAAAGCTTACCTATTTGCGCTACGGCAAAAGGTGACAGCGTCCAAACAATATCACCTTTATTAATGGGATCTAGATGGTGAATTTGAACGCCAACATTTCCTGATGGATGTGGCCCAGAGAACTTGTTGTGCTCAACGCCATCTATATTAGCGAATACAGAAGCAACTTCAGCATTCAAATGATGATTCAAATGAATTTTTCCATCTACGAACTTTTTCAACACATTAACACCTGTTTTGAACGCTTCTTCCTCTCCATGCAAGGTAAAGGCAAGATTAGCGGCTAAAGGATGAGTATCAAAAGTTGAGATGTGTATTGCTTTAGGCGTATCGTTTTCGTTCGCTACTACACCAAATGGCCTTTGGATAATGTTAGGCCAAACTCCACCTTTCAACATCTGAGCTTGAGCATCTGCTCTGCTCAAACCATTGATATCAGAAAGGCTGTAGGTTTTGAACGACTCGAATTCAATCGTTTTATCAACTAAAATTTTAATTTCTAGAAGCTTTCTTTTGGCGCCTCTTTTCACTTCGACAATTTCACCGCTGACAGGTGAGCAATACATCACGTTCTCCTGCATTTTGTCAGACAAAATCGGAGTACCCGCCTTAACGTTATCGCCTTCGCTAACAAGTAGCTTAGGACGCTTCATGCCAATAAAGTCGGTGGGTTTAATTGCAAACGTGTCTGGATGCACGGAGGAAGAGATTTTCTTCTCTGCTTTTCCTGCCAGATTGATGTCAAAGCCTTTTTTAAGCTTTATAATTTTGGACATACTATTTTAGTTGCGAATCAAATAAGGTTGATCTAAAATTGAAGCAAAAATACCATTTTCGACTTCAATAAAAAGCCTTTTTTATGCTTTTCGAGGCGCAATTTAGTCCAAAAAAAATGGGAAGGGAAATAATAATAAGGAATTATGCGACCGGTATTTTTTCAAACGATTTTTCAATGTGATTCATGACTTGTTCCATCAGCCACATAGGCGTTGAAGTGGCTCCGCAAATACCGACTTTATCCGTCTCTTGGAACCATGATAAATCTACTTCTTCCTCATTTTCAACAAAATAACTTCGAGGGTTCTTATTTAAGCAAACGCTAAAAAGTGCTTTCCCATTAGAGCTTTTCTTTCCACTTACAAAAATTATTACGTCCTGTTCTTGTGAAAATATTTCCAGTTGAGGTACACGATTCGATACTTGACGGCAAATACTATCATTTGCACTGAAGTCAATCTCTTGAAATTCTCCTTTGACCGCCTTAATTCTATCTTCAATCATGGCTCTGATGCGATAGAAGCCAGCAGTACTTTTGGTGGTTTGACTATATAAGGTTACGGGACGGTTAAAATCTATATTGTCTAGATCTTCATCATTCATTATTATAATAGCCTCATTATTCGTTTGGCCAGTAAGCCCAATTACTTCGGCATGACCATTTTTTCCGTAAATCACAATTTGCCCATTCACATCGCACATGCGATCATAAGCCAACTTCACTCTGTTTTGAAGCTTAAGTACTACTGGACAAGAAGCGTCTACTAGTTCAATATTATTTTCTAAGGCCAGTTGATAGGTTTCTGGTGGTTCGCCATGGGCTCTGATTAACACCTTAGCGTTTTTTATTTCTTTGAGCTCTTCTCGGTCTATGATTTTTAAACCTTTTTCATTCAATCGCTTAACTTCCATACTATTATGGACAATATCACCCAAGCAATATAAATCGCCTTCTTGCATTTCGTCTTCTGCCATCTGGATGGCGAACTCTACTCCGAAACAATAACCTGAATTTTTATCGATTGTAATTTCCATCGTTCGATCTCTTTTCTACTCTTCGATCTTATCTAGTGCCAAAGTTAACACCTTATTTACCTGATCTTCAAAATCCAAGGCAGAAGTATCCATAACTATGGCCTCAGGCACTTGAATCAAAGGACTTTCTGCTCTTGTACTATCTTGTAAGTCGCGATCTCTAAAATTCACGACTATCTCTTCTAAAGAAGGAGTTTCACCTTTTTGTTCTAATTCAAGCTTTCTGCGCATTGCTCGGGCTTCATCAGTAGCTTTCATAAATACTTTCAACTCTGCATCTGGGAAAACCACCGAGGCAATATCTCTTCCATCCATGACTACTCCCCTCGCCTTACCCATTGCTTGTTGTTGAGCCACCATCGCAACTCTCACTGCTTTTACCGCAGCTACAGTACTTACTTTTTCAGAAACGTACATTTTCCTAATCTCTTGTTCAACATTCTGACCATTCAAAATAGTTTCACTTTTTCCTGATTCTATATTATACTGAAAATCAATTTCGCAATTTGACAATGCGGCAGAAATTGCAGCTTCACTAGTCAGGTCAATGTTTGCTCTAAGCATGTGCAGTGTCACCGCGCGATACATCGCACCACTGTCTATAAACTTATAACCTAATCTTTTTGCTACTTCTTTAGCTGTGCTGCTTTTGCCGCAACCCGAAAAACCATCTATTGCCACGTTAATTTTCTTCATTCCTGAAATTTTGGCAAAGTTAAGATTTCACCAATTTGAATAAGAAGTTATTTGAATTAATATAGGCCACCAATTTTCACAATGCTCATTTTAATGATTAACTCCCTACACCGCATTGGAGGCCGAATTTGAAATCGAAACTTCAGAACCTCCCGAAGCATTTAAAAATACCATTAGTCAAGAATTCGGTGAATATTAAATTGAATCTGCTGAAATTTCCGAGACCGCTGATGGTGAAGTTTATGAATTAGCGATTGAAATTGATGATGAGGAATTTGAAGTAGTTATTGATGGGAATGGAAAAATTATTGAGAAGAAAAAAGCAAGTGAAGAAGGCGATGAGGATGAAGATAGTGAGGATGAACTCGATAATTAAGCTTGGCTTAGTAATTACCCTATTATTTACTGCAAATAACATAGCTCGAGCGCAGCTCTCAAATGTGAGCGTATCAGGTGAAGTAAAAGAACTGAAGAGTTCCGAGCCTTTGCCTTTCGTTAATGTCATCTTGAACAGTTTAAAGGATACGACTTTTATCACTGGAACCATTACCAATGACGAAGGCCTTTTCACAATTTCGAATGTAAAGCCAGGAGAATACCTTCTGGCCTTTACATTTGTGGGTTATCTACCTGAATACCAAAAGATTTTTGTCGGTTCTCAATCTCAGTTTTTGAACATCGGGGTAATAAGTCTCAAAGAAGATATTCAAACCCTTGGTGATGTTATTGTTACCGGGGTGCAAGATGCGGTGAGTGCCAAACTGGATAAGAAGACTTATTCATTAGCAGAGAACATAAGTCAAAGCGGTGGATCAGTTTTACAATCCCTTCAGAACTTGCCAGGCATTACAGTGCAAGAAGGCAAAATCCAGTTGAGAGGTAATAATAATGTGGCTGTGCTCATTGACGGTAAGCAAACTGCACTTACAGGCTTTGGTAGCCAAACTGGTTTAGATAACCTCCCCGCTTCATCAATTGAGAAGATTGAGATCATTAATAATCCTTCTTCTAAATACGATGCGAATGGTAATGCTGGAATTATCAACATCATTTTTAAGAAAGAAAATCAAGAAGGATTCAATGGGAAAATAGGTTTTACAGCTGGATTAGGTGCCTTATGGGAACGTGAAGAGAACTTACCTACCATCAGGCCACAGTACGCTGCTACTCCAAAAATCAACCCTTCGCTTTCGCTTAATTACAGAAAAAAGAAGATCAATGCTTTCCTGCAAGCTGACAACTTATATACTCAAACCCTTAATAAAAATGAGTTCGTAGTGCGGACTTATGATGACGGAACAGTCATTAATCAGCAAACCAAGAGAAACCGAAACACCAATTTTTTGACCACCAAAGCAGGAGTTGATTGGATGCCGAACGATCAAAACTCATTTACATTTTCAGGCCTTTTGGGGAGCGAAAAGATTATTGATAGAGGTGATGAGCCATTTTTCAATGAAGATTTTTCGGAAAGACTCAGGCTATGGCAATTTTTGGAAGATGAATTAAAAACTACAATAGTCGCCACAGCTACTTATCAGCATAAGTATAAACAACCGGGCAGACTACTCAACATTGGTTTCAATTATACTTTCCATAGAGAAGACGAGCAATATTTCTTTGACAATATATTACCTACGTCTTCAGGCGAAGATGCCTTTAAATTACTCTCTGATGAACATGTTGCGGACTTCAATATTGATTATGTACGTCCGCTGAAATTTGGGCGATTAGAGACTGGGCTTAAGGTGAGAAACAGAAGGATTCCGACTAATATGCAGTTTTTTCCTGGGCTTAATTCACCTTTAGATGTTGGAGCAGGTGGAAAAGCAACTTATAAAGAGATCATTCCAGCTGCATACGGAAACTATGTATATGAAAACAAAAAGTTCGAAGCGGAAATTGGCCTCCGCTTAGAATATGTTGATTTGCAATATGAAGTAAACCCAGACCATAATACCTATTCAAGTGATGGGTATAGCTATACGGAACCATTTCCAAGCACACGTTTCGCTTATAAAATGAATGAAGACAACCGATTAACCGTCTTTTATAATAGAAGAGTTGACAGACCTAATGAAGTGGACATCAGGATTTTTCCTAAGTATGATGACGCTGAAATTATCAAAGTAGGTAACCCTGGATTAAAACCTCAGTTCACCTCAAGTTTTGAATTAGGCTATAAGAAAGATTGGGCTTCAGGCTACTTCTATTCAGCACTATATAATAGAGTGGTTGACGGTACCATTACTAGGCTTTCGACAATTGTACCTGGTAGCAATTTGATCTATGCGATTTTCCAGAATGTGGCAAAAAGCAATAGCAACGGAGTTGAAATTATTCTATCTCAAAAAGTGAATAGCTGGTTTTCATTTAACTTGAACCTTAATGGCTACCAAAATCAGTTCGATGCTTTCACGGTGACTAACCTCTACCCCGAAGAGCATGTATTCAGTGCTGAAGAACAGAAAATCAACTCGGGAAATATAAAATTAAACGCACAGTTTAAACTTTCAAATAGTTTAGATGCTCAATTGAGCTCAACTTACCTTGCTCCTGATATTATCCCTCAAGGGCGGATTGATGCTCGTTACTCAGTGGATTTTGGAATGAAAAAGCAAATTCAGAATGGTAAAGGTGAACTGTTTTTCAATGCCAATGACTTATTCAACACTTTGGTGGTCAAAAAAGAGATTCTTGGAAACAACTTCAGTTACACAAGTCAAGATTACAACGAAACGCAAGTGGTTAGAATCGGATACAGTTATAAATTCTAAAGATTAGAATAGCTAAACAATCTAATCGATTTCGCTATAATTCTCTTTCCATTATCGCTTTAGAAACCGAACTTGTCAATTCAAATAGAAAGAGCTAGATGCAAGTTTCAGGGACTATAGTTGACGTTAGGAAAAGAAGAATTTTCAAAGGCATTATCCATATTGAAGGTACTCAAATTAAGAGTATAGAACTCAGTGAAAACGTAGATAATCAATACATTATCCCCGGATTTATTGATGCCCATGTGCATATCGAAAGCTCGATGCTAGTGCCTACTGAGTTTGCCCGACTGGCGGTTGTACACGGCACAGTGTCCACTGTTTCCGACCCACACGAAATCGGTAATGTCCTTGGTGTAACGGGTGTAGAATACATGATTGAAAATGGCAAACAAGTCAATTTCAAATTCAATTTTGGTGCCCCTTCTTGCGTACCTGCCACCACTTTCGAAACTGCTGGATCTGAAATCACACCAGACCAAGTGCGCTATTTACTCGAAAAAGAAGAAGTAAAATATTTGGCTGAAATGATGAATTGGCCAGGGGTACTTTATAATGACCCTGTAGTTTATGAAAAACTGGCTATCGCGAAATCGCTAGGCAAACCAATCGATGGGCATGCCCCAGGCCTAAGAGGCGAACAAGCTGAAACTTATATCAAAGCTGGTATTTACACCGATCACGAATGTTTCACGAAAGAAGAAGCGCTCGATAAATTGAAGCACGGAATGAAAATTTCCATTCGCGAAGGCAGTGCTGCCAAAAATTTCGAAGCGCTGATTGAATTGCTCAGCGACTATCCTGAAATGATCATGTTTTGTTCAGACGACAAGCATCCTGATAACTTAGTTGAAGGACATATCAATCAATTGGTGAAAAGAGCGTTGGCCAAAGGGCACGAACTTTTCAATGTACTTCAAGCCGCATGTATCAATCCGATTGATCATTACAAGCTTGATGTTGGGGCATTGCAAGAAGGCGATTTTGCTGATTTCGCTTGCATTGACAACCTTAGTGACTTTAATGTTTTGGCCACTTATATTAATGGCGAACAAGTCAGTAAAGCTGGCAAAAGCCTAATCTCATCGAAACAGAACGACATTATTAATAACTTTAATTGCAATCCTATTGTAGCTGATGACTTGCGATTAATAGCCACAGGTAAGCATATCAATGTAATAGAAGCTTTCGATGGCCAACTCATCACAAACTGCATTGAACATGCGGTTAAAATTGATCAACAAGGAAATGCCATTTCTGATGTAGAAAATGATGTACTCAAGCTTGTCGTAATCAATCGCTATACTCCATCGAAACCTGCTATTGCCTTTATTAGAAATTTCGGATTAAAAGAAGGCGCAATAGCTTCTAGTGTAGGGCATGACTCCCATAACATTATCGCTGTTGGCGTTGATGACGTATCGATGGCCAAAGCTATAAACCTGCTTATCGAAGCCAAAGGTGGTGTAAGTGCTGTTAATGCCATCAAATCTGAATTATTACCACTTCCTGTAGCTGGTATAATGTCTGCTGAAGATGGTTATGCTGTGGCCGAGAAGTATGCCCGTATTGATAGAATGTCTAAAGCAATGGGTAGTACATTGGTCTCCCCTTTTATGAGTTTATCATTTATGGCATTATTAGTGATACCTTCACTCAAACTTAGCGATTTGGGGCTTTTCGATGGAGACAAATTTGAGTTTAAGCCCCTTTTCATTAATTAAATTAATAACAATTTGATAATGACAATAGGAAATAGTAATTTCTTAATCTGCTAATTTCACTATCAACAAAAAGTATGAAAATGAACAAACTGATCCTCACTCTTGCGCTGTGCTTTTACACATTCTTAAGCTTTGGTCAAGTACAACTTGACTTGCCTCAAGACT
>JBLIKG010000103.1:0-7291 GCA_047636255.1 Roseivirga sp.
CGGATCTTACTCTGAGCAAGAGATAGCGAGGGTAGAGAAATGGACTCCAGACTCAATTTTAAAAAGAGGGTTAGGCTTATTAGAATTTCTCGAAAGTCGATGGAATGTTGAACTAGGTGATGAAAAGAATAAGGAGGACTTATTGCACTTAGGCTTTATGAGAGAAGAACCTATAACGGAAACTGAAGCATGACCCAACAGCAACTAGAAAAATACCTTTGGGGTGCGGCTACGCAATTGCGAGGCACCATTGATGCTGGAGACTACAAACAGTACATCTTTCCGCTGCTTTTCTATAAGCGCATTTGCGATGTATATGACGAAGAATACGAAACTGCTTTAGCCGATAGTGATGGTGATATAGAATACGCTGCCTTTGCAGAAAACCACCACTTTCAGGTGCCTGAAGGGGGCCATTGGAACGATATACGCGAAACCACAGTAAACGTGGGTATGGCCTTGCAAGAAGCCATGCGGGGCATTGAAAAAGCCAATCCCGAAACGCTATTTGGTATTTTTGGAGACGCCAGCTGGACCAATAAAGACCGCTTGAGTGACGAAACCCTGATCAATCTTGTTGAGCATTACTCACAGCATAAGCTAAGCTTGAGCAATGTGGCAGACGATAAACTGGGAAATGCCTATGAGTACTTAATCAAAGAATTTGCAGACGATAGTGGCCATACGGCTGCGGAGTTTTACACCAACCGCACGGTAGTAAAGCTAATGACTATGATTATGGACCCGAAACCGGGTGAAAGCGTGTATGACCCTACCTGCGGATCTGGTGGACTGTTACTCAACTCTGCCTTGCACCTGAAAGATGAAGGCAAAGAATACCGCTCACTCAAACTCTACGGACAGGAAATTAACCTGCTTACCTCGGCCATTGCCCGTATGAACATGTTTATGCACGGCATTGAGGAGTTTAGCATTGTACGAGGTGATACCCTCGCCAACCCAGCCTTTTTACATAATGATTCACTAAAGACATTCAATGTAATCCTTGCTAACCCACCTTACTCTATTAAAGCTTGGGACCAAAAAGGATTTGCCAATGACCCTTACGGACGTAATCTCTGGGGTGTTCCACCACAAGGCTGTGCTGATTATGCTTTTCAGCAGCATATTCAAAAGAGTTTAGATAAAGACAATGGTAGATTTGCCATTCTTTGGCCGCATGGTATTCTGTTTAGAGATATGGAAGCAGAGTTGCGAAGAAGAATGGTTGAAACAGACTCAATAGAAGCGGTGATTGGTTTGGGGGCAAACTTGTTCTACAATTCGCCCATGGAAGCCATGATTTTGGTTGGAAACACAAATAAACCAGCAGAAAGAAAAGGGAAAGTGCTTTTTATCAATGGTAAAGATGATGTGATTGACAACAAGGGATTAGCTTATTTAACCCAACAACACATCGATAAATTTTACGATGCCTTTAGAGCTTTTAAAGATATACCGCATTACGCCAAGGTTGCAACTATTGATGAAATCTTGGGACATAATGGCAATATGAACATCAACTTCTATGTGAAAAGAGAAAACTCTGGTTCAGATTTGTCTTTTTCAAAAGCTTTTAAAGAGTGGGAAGAAAGTGGTGCTGCGCTAAAAAAATCAATCGATAATTTATTTGAAGTTCTTAACTAGTATGGAGGAATTATTAGAGAATACTGTTGATCAGCTGCAACTAGACAAAAGCACATGGAAACCTACTCGTTTCGGGGATGTTGCAATACAACAAAAGCAGAGCGTTGACCGTGATGATACCGAACTTACAAGGTATGTCAAGGGTGAGCATATGGGTTCAGAAGACCTTCATTTAAGAGAATGGGGTGAACTTACTGATGAGTATTTAGGACCAGCATTTATACGCAAGTTTGAAGAAGACGACATCTTATACGGCTCAAGAAGAACGTATTTAAGAAAAGTTGTGATTGCTCCTTTTTCAGGGATTACTTCGAATACCACATTTGTAATCAAGGCTAATGAGAATAAGATTGACAAGCGGATTCTTCCATTCATTATGATGTCTGAAGGGTTTACCGATCATTCCATTAAGAATTCAAAAGGGTCTGTTAATCCATATATCAACTGGAAAGATATTGCCAACTACGAATTCCTCCTCCCAACCAAAGACCAACAAGCCCAACTGGCCGAACTGCTCTGGGCAATGGATGAGGTGATTGAGAGAGAGAAAACTCTTGAACAAACCCTTTTTTCTACGAAGTTCAGCGTTTTGGAGAATAAGATCATTGAGTTTGGCCATGGTAAGGCACAGCAAACTTTTAAGGATTTAGGAAGATGGGTTTCTGGCGGTACACCTTCGAAAAAAAACAAGGATTATTGGGACAATGTAAGTATTCCATGGATTACTCCTAAGGACATGAAAGGTGATTATTTGGACGCCTCAATTGATTTCATTTCCACTACTGCTGTTTTAGAAAATAAGGCAAGTTTATTCCCAAAAGGAAGTACGGTACTTGTCTGGAGAAGCGGAATACTTCAGCATACATTGCCTATTTCCAGAGTAGAAAAGGAATTTACAGTGAATCAGGATTTAAAGGTTTTTGTTCCGAACAATGATTTGTTTATTGAAGAGTTTGTGAGGATCTATTTGAAAGTCTTTTCTGAAAGAATTAGAAGAGAATGTGTTAAGGAAGGCACGACAGTGCAAAGTATAGATACTGCATCTTTTATGAAATTCAGTGTACCAGAAATTGATCATTTTCTTCAGAAAGAGATAATAAATGAAGAGGCTGCATTTGAAGCTGGAATAAAAAAAGGGAAGACAAAATTATTCAGCTCCCAGTCTCTCCAAAAGAGTTTAATCAATCAGATTTTTGGATAACTATAAATAATTTAAAGCTCGGCTAGCAATATGAAAATTATTAATCGCATCATCCTTCAAAACTTCAAACGATACGATTCGTTTGACACACCCTTAAATCAAAAATTAAACATCTTTATTGGCGATAACGAGTCTGGGAAGAGTAGCATTTTAGAAGCTATTGATATTGTTCTGAGCGGCAGCAGAAGCAAGGTGGAAACTGTTGGGATTTCAAATCTTTTAAATAAAGATAGTATTCGAGCCTTTTTTGGTGCGGGGAAACACTACGAGCAGCTTCCAAAAATGATCATTGAGGTTTATTTAGATGATTGTGGCAATGCTGATCTGAACGGAGATAACAATTCAATAGGTATTAACTCTGACGGACTGTCCCTTATTTGTGAGCCTAACAATCAATTTAGCAAAGACATAAGAGCTGTTTTGGAGCAAGAGGGGGAAAACTTCCCTTATGAGTTCTACTCTATTTCTTTCAAGACATTTGCAGACAAGAGCTACTCTGGATTCAATAAGTATTTCAATCATATCCTTCTTGATAACTCTCAAATTAACAATGAGTACGCTACAAGAAGTTATGTGAAAAAGCTTTTTCACAGCAATGCAGATGTCGCAAACCGTAGTGTTTTTGAAAACCACTATAGAGGTCTAAAACAAAACTTTCAAACCGAAATTCTTGGTGAACTAAATGATGGGCTGCCCTATCAATTCGCGTTAAAATCGAATTCTAAATCAAATCTAGAAACCGATATTACTATAACGGAAGACGATATCGAGATTGAAAACAGAGGAAAAGGAAGGCAATGCTTTATAAAAACAGATTTTGCTTTAGATAAGAGTAAAATAGAGCTAGACACGGTTTTGCTGGAAGAACCAGAAAACCATCTAAGTCATAATTACACGCTTAAGCTAATTGATAAAATAAAAGCGACAGGCGACAAGCAAGTAATCATTGCCACACACAGCAATATGATTGCTGCAAGATTGGGCTTAAAGGAGTGCATTATGCTTAATAGTTCTGGAACCCGCTCAATCCGATTAAATGATATAGAAGAATCTTCATCCCGGTTTTTTATGAAGGCTCCAGATAACAATGTTCTTCAATTTGTGATGTCACCCAAAGTTATCTTAGTGGAAGGCGATGCAGAGTTCATATTGATAGAATCATTCTTCAAAAAAACTATCGGACATGAACCACACGTACGGGATGTTCATATCATATCTGGAGGGGGAAAAACTTTTAAAAGATACTTGGATTTAGCGCGAAATCTAAATATTAAAATAGCTGTTATTACTGACAATGACCGAAGCTATGGCAAGAATATCACTCATAATTATAAAGATTATGTGAAAGACAATTGGTTGATATCCGCTGACCAAAACGATGAACGATACACATTTGAAGTAAGTCTTTATCAAGACAATAAAGCTATTTGCGATGCAATGTTTGGACCCGGACGCACTACGTTAACAGTGCTTGAATACATGCTTCAAAACAAAGCTGAATGCGCTTTGAGGCTCCTAGAGGAGAAAGCGGAAGAATTGGTCATTCCAAAATATATTCAAAAAGCCATAGTATGGATAAGCGCTTAATTCTAGCTGTAGCTGGTTCAGGCAAAACCACGCATATTCTAAATCAGCTAGATGAAGAGAAAAGGCATTTAATCGTCACCTATACTCGGGAGAATATTCGCAATCTAAAAAGTGGAATTGAAAAAAAATTCAACTACTTCCCAGAGAACATTCAACTATTCTCCTTTTTCGAATTTCTATATTCATTTTGCTACAAGCCGTTCTTGGGAAGGACTGATAAACCAAATGGGTTGTTTTGGGATTTCCCACCCGAATTTACAAGAAGATTGCCTGAACACGTCCCACCTCACTTTTTTACCAGAGATCGGAGAATCTATCATAATCGTCTTACCAAATATCTAATCCGAAAAGGTTTGGTAGACAGAATCAACGCACGTATTGAAAAATACTATGACCATTTTCACATCGATGAAGTCCAAGATTTTGGTGGGTATGACTTTGATTTCTTAATGCACTTTTCAGCACTAAATCTGAGGATTAATTGGGTTGGGGATTTTTTCCAACATACATATGATACGAGCAGAGACGCTAACAAAAACCAATCTTTACATTCAAATCTTGAAGGATACCTCAATCGCTTTTCAAAGGCTGGAATAACTATTGATCAAGGCTCTTTATTAAAAAGCAGAAGATGCCCCAAAGCGGTTACAGATTTTATAACGGAGCACTTAGGGATAGCTATTGAAACACATAAAGATGAGGTCGCTAACGTTCAATTTATAGATGACCCAGCGCGAATAGAAGAAATTGCTCTTGATAACACAATAATCAAATTGTTTTACCAGAGCCACAACAAATACCGCTGCTATTCAAGCAATTGGGGCAAAGTAAAAGGTGCAGACCATTTTCAAAATGTGTGTGTGGTCTTAAATAAAACATCCCTCGATCTCTATAAAAAAGGGAAACTTGAAGAGTCAGCTTCTATAACTAAGAACAAGTTATACGTAGCCTGCTCTAGAGCTAATAGGAATTTGTATCTAGTGCCTGAAAACCTCATGGGAAAATTTAAGATCCAATGAATATGGTCTTTAACGAACTCAAAAGCGTAATACATTACTTATTCCACCAACTGAAAGCGGTGGGTTTGAATGGGTTTCAAGGAAGTTTAAACAAGTAGATTTTCTAGTATGAAAACTAAAAAAGAGATATTAGAATTTATAAACGCCACAAAGGGCACTGATTTAACTCACTCAAATTGCAGTTATGCTAAAATCAATAAATCTAAAGCCGTATGGTGGATCAATGTGGCAAGCCAAAAGTTTGATGGAGATTTCAATCTCCTATTAAAAACAGGTGAAAAGGTCATTTGGGTCCATCTGCCAAAAGGGTTTGTAAAAAGTGTGGTTACTGCATTTAGAATAAGACCCGATAAAGGCGCAGTAGATTTAGAGATTTCAGCCAATGATATGTACATGTATTTATGCGATATTAAATCGGGTGGCACTGGTTTTAATTTCAATAATTACATCAAAGAGATAATAAGCTATTAAATAAAAAATGATTTGAAACTCAAGTTCCACACAAGCCTAGTGCATTATATTGTTCAACCATTGACTGTAGTCAATTTGAATGCTTTTCAGCAAAATTTAATTAAACAGATTTATTGAAAATGAAGGTCAAAGATGTTTTATTGATAATCATTATTGGCCTTGGCTTATTGGTTGTCTGGCTTTTTGTAGATAGAGCAGATCGAGCAAAAAAAGTAGATCGGATTATTAGGCTATTGCGAAAGGAAAAGCATGAGATCAATGCAGCCTACCTTGAATTACTTAAGAAACACTTACAGTCTCAACAAAATATAGATGTAGGTATTATCGCTGAACTTGAGAAACTTAAAAACAAGTTAGACAGACTAGATTTTGAAGTACATATTGAGTTGGAGCAGATTGTTGGAGATTTAAATAGAGGAAGAGGAACAGAAGCAGTTAGACGAATTGCCAAAATTGTTGAAAGGAAACTAAAAATGAAAGCATCAAAAGAGCCAGACTTTAAGGGTCAAAAAATGCTTGGTAACCTATTAGATTTCGCCCGTAAAAAGGAATGGATTAACTCATTACAATTCGAAAATGCTCAACTTTTGAAAGACATCAGAAACAAGGAAAGTCATGAACTGATGGTCTCGGAAGACTCTCGAAGATTGGGTTTATGTATCTATTCTGGTATTGATATTTTATATACCATTTAATTCTGAACAAGTAGACTTTTTAAGCTTTATGAGTATACAGCAAATTCACCAAGACCTTTTTGAGGAGCTCTTAACCCAGTTCAAGAGAAACCCTGACTTGCGTATTCGTCCAAGAAAGAGTAACAGAGGAAATAAGCTAAGAGAAAGTGGATATTGGTTTTTAGGCAATGATTATTATCTAGCTATTGGTTTTTGGAAAGGAATGAATTGGAAAACTAGGACTCCTAACATATCCTTTCTGGTAAATGCCTCAGGCAATTCTTATTTGATTATTAGTACCACTGATTCTAAACGAAAAGAAGAATTTGTAGCTGAAAGAATTGTCCCAAAAATACGTCTAACTAAATCTAGTCTTTACGCTAAACACTATGAAGGACTATCACCTATCGAAGCACTAAGAACTTTTATTAAAGAGGATTGGCCTATTATTAACGAAGAGATTACAAGTATCACGAACAAATCTGTACTAAGACTTGATTTTGATTTAATCAGATATAGTGAGTTTCAGAAAGATGTAAAAAACATTGAAAAGTTCAGAAATGAGTTTTCAAGATTTAAAGAAAATCAAAGACAAAGACTCACTTATAAATTTAGTGGGATTCATATTAAAAAATATGGCCCGATTGAAAATCTTGAAATAGTAGATATTCCGAGTAATGCACAATGGGTTT